>JADEXV010000456.1 GCA_015206945.1 Nostocales cyanobacterium LEGE 12452
CGGGATCAATTCGAGATTCTTGACTGAGGGTGAAAATTACCCATACTTGGGTTCGGTAAAGTTAAAATTTTTAATTATTTTTTAATAAAACTGCGCTGTCAAAGAAAGCAGGAGGCAGAAGGGAAACCCCATAAATCATCGGATGAAAGCCTTACCAAGCAGTTAATCAACAAAAGCGATGCCTGCGGTCGTCACTGAGCTTTGTCGTACCCCTCCGGGGAAGCAGGCTACGCGCAGCGTCTGTCTGCGACACGCTGCGCGAACGTAGAGAAGTGCGGCCTACGCCTACGCTAACTACTTGGTATGAAATATTTGCACTACACCAGGAAAATAACTTACAAAGGTGTTATTTTATGCACCTAGTGAAGGCTGATCTTTAGTATTTTTCGTCATTGTCAGAGCTACAGCTGCTGCATAAGCGAGTTCCGCTGCCATTTGATAAGCAAGTTTGATACTTGATGAAGTGTCCTTGGCTTTAGGAGATGGGGAAGCTTTTTTTCGGCGCGACTCTTGTTTGACATCACCTGCCGCAATCGCTCGCTGTAAAATGATCCAGGCATCTAGGTCTTCTGAGTCATAATTACTTTGAAGCTGCGATCGCAGTTGATCTTCGGCTACAACACTCAGATAGCCGATAGTTAGAGCTTCTTGTACAATTTCTTTAATTAAAGCCATAATTTGAACCAAGTGTGTGAGTTAAAACCGATACCTCAATTTGGAAAATTAGATGTTTTTTGTGATTTATCCTCGAAACTAAGCTACTTTTAGCTTTCTTTTAATAAAATTTATAATAAGTAGTAACAAGCACGCATCACCCGCTTGGCTCACCCATTCGGGTGATTTATAAATTTTTAGATATCAGTAATAGGGAAGAGGAAAATTTTCAGCTTTTTAACGAAGAGGGTGTCACAAGTATAGTAGATATCATTCTGACTTTAAAGCCCAATTATAAAATAGTAACGATAGAAATATAGACAAAAATGCCAATAACCACTTACAACATTTTTAAATCTCCGTCCTGAATGGATGCTGTCTAAGTGTATAAAAATATTTCCGAGTAGCGATTGCTTTAGTAAAAAAATTAACTTATTTCTACCATTATCATCAACAATAAATCTGGAATTAACTTAGTTGATGAGAGTGTTCCACTAAAAACAAAATGTGTTATCGTTAAAAACAATTGTTATTAAAAACCATTCATGTCATTACAAACGTGAATTGGTTAGTCTGTAAATCATCCGTGTGCAACATGATTGGAGCAGCATACTCTAGAAATTCGTTGCAAGAAAGCCGTCATAGCAGTCGGGGAAGCGCTTACTTGTTTGCACCGATGGTTAACTTCAATGTGATGGCTGATGTAGGAGATAATCCACCCTAATTGGATTTTTTTGGGCAAAAATACCCAGAATAATCCAACAATAATTACATTGTCATGCTAGGCATAAATTTTATCTAAACTTTGAATATAGTCTAGTTAAATGTATTTTTTGTTGCAAAATAACTTTTGAAACAACTTCGTTTCAAAAGACTAAAACCGCTTGAGAGGAAATAGCCTCAAGACAAACAACACTATCTCTATTTGCTTTAGGAGTGCTGTTAGCGGTAGCGAGCTTTTAAAATTTGCCAGAGAACCAAAACAGTAGTCTATCTAAACCAGCAAATTTTCCATCAGACAATTTAAAAGTCTGAGTTTTGACCCGGCAATGCACTGAAATTGTTTTGTTAATTGATTTTGTGAAAAATATGCCAAAGTTTTACGTGCATATAGTACAAAATCTGCTAACGACTTAACGTAATTGTGCATATTACTTGAGTAATTCTACACACCTAGCCTCAAGAATTGCTCACATAGTCAAAGCCAGACTATGGTTTTTCAAATATTGGAAAACGTCTAAAAATCTTGGGAAATTTTAGTGCTCCTGATACCTCGGCTCATGTATTAATACACACAGAGCCTATTGGTATTGACGGAAGATTAGAATACAGCCAAAACAACTTTCAACACTGTCAACAACAATTGATTAAAGAGATATGTAGCCATGCAGAACGAGCAATATTTTTCCAAATTGCAGCGCGTGCAAGAACTTTTAGTAACTACAGTGTTAGGAGATATTCCGACACTTCTTCTCGGGCCAAAATTGCGAAATTTAGGATACCGTAGTATTTTTGGCCAGATAGGCAGCCCAGTGTATATTCAGAATGGTGTTGAATTTAACGGTACTTCTTGTATTGAGATCGGCGCAGGAGTCTATATTTTCAAGGGTGTGCGGATGGATGCGAGAGGACACAAAAATAATAGAATTCATCTAGGAAATAGAGTCGCGATTGAGCGTAACGTTGATATAGGGTGTTTGGAAGATACGTATATACATATTGATGAAGACACCTTCATTGCTCCCAACGTGTGTATTGAGGGACCAGGAGACATTAAAATTGGTAAACACTGCTTGATTGCCGCCCACTCAGGAATATATGCCAATAATCATAATTTTGCCGATCCGATGGAGCTAATTAAATACCAAGGTGTTACTCGCAAGGGAATTGTGATTGAGGATGATTGCTGGCTAGGACATGGAGTAACAGTATTAGATGGCGTTACTATCGGCAAAGGCAGTGTTATTGGTGCGGGAGCAGTTGTTAATAGGGATATTCCTCCTTTTTCCGTTGCTGTCGGCATACCTGCACGAGTAATCAAAAACCGAATTGGCAAAGATATAGCCAAGCTTCAAGTTAAGACATAGGGC
>JADEXV010000457.1 GCA_015206945.1 Nostocales cyanobacterium LEGE 12452
TGTGCTTTGATTCCTTCGTTCTCTCATCTGAAGTGGATGTTTGAGTGGTTTATCCGACACACCACTTTTGATTTCCCCACTCTTCAAATGTACGGAGCTTTTTCAGAAATCAAATATTAGTCCTATAGTAGATTGCCATAAACACCTGTTAAAGCACTTGCGCTATTACTAGCTAATACAATTGAAAAACTAAGACAAGCTATGAGTTGCTTTTTGAGTAAGTTAAAGGGCATGATAACAATTGACTCCTAAAGTAGACAACAAAATGGTAGATGACAAAATACCTAAATTTTGTCATCGCTCTAAGCAGATTTTGCATTGTAGGTTTATTAAGACTTGAGTGAAATGCCTCGATGATTTGTAGTACACCAGATATACAGTAAAATTTACTAATGAAGATTGTCAATTATTTATTTAATAAATAAATTAAGAAATATGGAAATGCTGGATGTTGCGATCGCAAAAAATTTAGTCGAATAGTTATGCTTATCAGGTGTCAAATCGTTATAGAGTAAGGTTCAGGGCCTACAGTCTGCCAATGAAAATAAATCGGCACGGACACGCCAAGGTTCTAACACAGTCAGAGATACAGCTAATCTTCAGTCATGGCTTGGATATTTACCGCGACCGCACTTTGTTCAGTGTCTGCTTGTTTAGCGCTTGCCGAATTCGCGAATGCTGTACGCTGTAAACTCAAGACATTTACACATCCAAAGGTATTGCAACATCAACTTGAAGTAAACCCCCTAATGGCAAAAAGGCCTGTAATTCTTATACAGTAAGGAGTGACTTGTTCTTGAATGACTTATTTAAGAAATAAGAGAATAATAGAGGTATGAGCATATATTCAGCATGAATAATGAATATTTTTTTATATTTACTATTTAGAGTTGAACACAGGAAGTAAAAGGTTTGAGCATTATTTGAGCATTTTTGAGAAAGTAAACTTTAGGATACTTATTTAACGTTGTTTAGCTTATATCTATCCAAATTACTGCCACTATTTTTTTATCCACTAGGATTAGCCTGTGTAAGCTTGGTAGTAGCATTAGTGACTTTGTGGAGACGACCGCGGACTGCGGCGATCGCAATTGCTTTTTCCCTAACTTTATTGCTATTTTGTAGCAATGCTTGGATCGCGAAATCATTAGTGCGATCGCTAGAATGGCAAAATATTCCACCCACCGAAATACCTAATGCAGAAGCGATTGTAGTTTTGGGTGGCGCAACGAAATCAGCTTTTTTCCCCAGACCTACCGTCGATTTAAGTGAAGCAGGCGATCGCGTCATCTACGCCGCACAACTCTATCGCCAGAAAAAAGCGCCTATAATCATTCTGAGCGGGGGACGCATTGATTGGCGTGGTAGTGGTTCGCCAGAGTCGGCAGATATGGCAACAATACTTACATCTATTGGTATTCCATCTGAGGCGATTGTCCAAGAACCTGACTCTCTCAATACTTATCAAAATGCTGTAAATGTCCGCAAAATCTTGTTATCTCGTGGCATTCGTCAAGTATTATTAGTTACTTCTGCAATGCACATGCCGCGATCGCTTCAGATTTTCCAGCGTCAAGGAATCAATGCTATTCCTGCACCCACTGACTTTCTAGTTAGTGAGGGTGAGTTGCAAGAACTCGGTAGTACTCCCAAAGCCGCGATACTAAATTTATTACCTGATACTGATAACTTACACCAATTTACCATCGCTTTAAAAGAGTATATTGGTTCTTTAGTTTATCGCTTACGCGGTTGGCTTTAATTAAAGTTAGGAGTTGTTAGAAAGTTATGAGTTATGAATTATAAGTTATTAATTAAGAAGTGCGGTAATTATCTGAATTCAAAACAGACGTGATTAATCGCGTCTCTACTACTCTGAATTTTATGTCAAAAAATTTACCTTATATTATTCCAGTTGCTCAACCTGAAGTTGAGGAAGCTTTTGCCTCTTACCAAACAACCCATGAGTTTTACCACGAAGTTCGGTCACGGTCAGAGTTTCAGAGTTATTGTGATTGGTATTATACAACAGCAGAACAAAACCGCCAAGACCTTAAAAGAATGCGCGGCGAACTGAATATTTTCCAGTGGTTTCGCCGCCGATAAGTGCTTTAGATGACTTCTAGCTCATTTTCACGTAAGTGGGCTTTAAACTTTTTACTAAACTGGACTACAATCGGTAGATTAGCGCTTACTGGTCTGTCTCGCCATTGGGTGGCAATAGCTACTACATCGCCTTCTGTACCTTTGATATCAAAAGGCTGATTCCGATGTTCAGGATGATGATACACCACTACCGAATCTTTAACGCGGACGCGATCGCCAACTTTCATAACAACATTTACACCTAGCATTTTCTTTTCCACAAGTATCTGCTACAAAATATATGATTAAATCGCTTAGAATTTGATTTAATCAGCTATTTCTTGACGCTTCATCGGGGTGCAACGGCTTAACCCTCTGCGTCCAGGCACGTCTTAGCAATCCGCGCGTACTTTTTTCAGTTTTTTGCCACGTTAATAAGTATCGCCCATAGCCTTTCTCTTTAACCCAAAAGCAGGGAAATGAAAGAAAATCAGGCGATATCGGATGTGCTTAGTACTTTGACAAGAGATGGTTGAGTCGATGGGGGATATTGTTCCCCGCACCTCTCAGTTAAATCTGGGCGTGCGGCTTTCACCGCACCCAGCTTCCGATGTTCTTAGCTTGCGCTTTTGCTCATGTGTTTGTAATCGTGGCAA
>JADEXV010000458.1 GCA_015206945.1 Nostocales cyanobacterium LEGE 12452
CCTCTAATCAATACACAGCTGTGAATTTCAACATTAGTTAGCACTTTTTAACAAAGATATTCTGCACAGTCGGGAACATAAAAACAGTCGTTAAAGCGTACCTTTCTCCGAGAGGACTAAATCCCTGCCTTTATGCTCTGAGGGCCTGATTTATTACGATTAATCAATTTTGCACTACATTAAAGTGTAATGTTGGAAGTGGCGATATCCACATACAAACGGTCGTATGTATGTGGACAAAGTGAACATAGCATATGGAAATTCACTTCGATATCCTAACGCAGGCTAAAACAGCCCATTTTCATTCTTCGATTGCTTGGGGATTATTTGCAAAACATCCCAATGCTCGACTATTTTCCCAGCCGTATTGAATCGAAAAATATCAATACCTGCATAATCATGATCACCTGGCCAATGCTGGAAACAGTGCAAAACAACTAAATCCCCTTCGGCAATAACCCGCTTTACGGTGACGTGTTTTCCAGGGTATTCAGACGCCATACGATTGAAATAGGTGATAAACCCGTCTTTGCCATCGGCTACATGCGGGTTATGCTGTATATAGGTATCGCCCACATAAAGAGCAATTGCTTCCTCCGGTCGGCAGTCATTGAACATTAGCTCATAGAATGCGACAGCGGTTTGCTTGTTTTGTTCGATATTAATCATACTGTCGTCGTTAACTTTCGTGTATCTATAATTTGCTCATTTGAGTGCACAAAAATGCTCTTCAAATGAGCACGATATCTTTAAGTGTTCGAGACAATCTTAAAATCCTTGTCCATTACCTGATACTGGTAGGCCAGAGTAATGGATGTGGACAATTTTCCAGTCTTCGTTTTCTTTGACCAGTAGCTGCGATTCCCTGCCTTTGGTGTGAAGCGGTTGGTTACCTGCTTTCAATGTAGCGTGAAAGTCCCAATAAAACTCAACCCACGCATTGTTTTTATCCAATTGATGAACAGCACTTTCCGTAATTACCAATTTGCGACCAGTAAGCAAACCCATTGTGCCAACATAAAAATTGTCCCGGATTTGTAACCAGCCTTTCTCATGGCCCCTGGGGTGGATAAAGGAAAGGGCCTGTTTCGACGAAAATAGTGACCGGGCTATCGTCGTGTCTGCTGCGTTTATCGACCTTGTGTAATTATCAAGTAATCTGTCGATTGCTTTGTCGCGGGCGAGCTGCTGGCTACGGGCAGAATCGTGAATGAACAGTGATGCCAGCACAAAAAAGTAAATGATGATCTTTTTCATATTCAAATGAATAATGGAGGCAGAGCTTTACGACCCTGCCTCCTGTTTATTAGAATTTACCGTTATCATTCTTCCATTCTGACTGCGCCGGAATCGTTTCGATGGTGTCCCAGTGCTCGGCAATCTTTCCGTTTTCGACGCGGAACAAGTCGTAAAATGAGGTGTGTTTTCCTCCAAAAGTCCCTTCGCTCATCACCAGGACAAAGTTACCTTCACCAAGCACTTTGTGAATCTTGTCATACTTCATGGTAATGCCTTGCTTAGCCATTGCTTCCAAAGCGGCACCCAGGCCAGAAAGTCCATCACCAATCTGCGGATTATGTTGAATGTATGCGTCACCGTTAAAATATCCCTGAAGTTTAGCCATATCTCCATTAACCAGAATATCCGTCACAAAGCCCGTTACGAGGGTTTTGTTTGCCTCGGTTTTTGCAAGGTCAGTCGCTTGTGCAGGGCCGTCAATCATCGTGTGACCGCTTGGATTTGGACCTGCGGGTTTCTCTTGCAGGTTATCCCAATGCTCAACAATTTTGCCATTTTCAAAGCGGAAAACGTCAAAACCAAATTTCGGGCCAAAGAAATTGTAATCCGTATGGGTAAAAACGTAGTCTCCATCCTGGAATACACGAACCGTGTTCACTTTTGCAGAATTTGCCGGGAGTTGTTGTAGTAAAGCTCCAAAACCTGCCAGGCCATCAGCAGCACCGAGATTATGCTGAATGTACTTGTCTGGGTTAATATAGCCGATTGGTGCAGGATCGCCTGTCTCAATGCTTTTAAGCAAGGCAGTCACTTCTTTTTTGCGCTGATCAGAAGCCGAAGGTGTGTGATCAGCAATACAAGCTACCAATGAGGCAGCAGCAGTTATAGCGAGAATTCCAATTGTCATTTTCATGTTTGCTCGTGTTTTTTGATGACACAAAATTCCGAACAATTCACGCGGGTGAAAAGGTAAAAAACGGTATAACAATGATCAAAATGCGAAACTACGTCTTTACGTAGTGCTGTTTAAAGATCGCCGGGGTTTGACCATGCGCTCTCCGGAAAAAACGTATAAAATTTGTCGGTTCATCAAATCCGAGGCCAAACCCGATCTCTTTTACAGATTGATTTGAGTGCGCCAATAATCGTTTTGCTTCAAGGATAATTCTTTCTTCCACCATCTGCTTCGGGGTCTTTCCAACCGCCGCAGCAGTAGCTTGTTGCAGCCGCCTTTCAGTAATGCCCATTTGGGCAGCATAGACATTTACGGCTTTCTGGTGCACGAATTGCTTTTCAAGCAGCTCCGTAAAGGTCAGTGTGTGATCGAGATCCAGTCCCTTTTTTATTTCCGAAAAGCCTTGTAATCTCCGCTCCCTGTCAGCAAGCATAAGTAGGTTCTGTAACATGTTCCGAAGCAAAGGGGCATGCACTGCATCCCGCTGGCTGACGAGCTCTACTTGAATTTGCTCGATAATCGAAATCAGGTTTGACCTTGT
>JADEXV010000459.1 GCA_015206945.1 Nostocales cyanobacterium LEGE 12452
ATCTCTTGCTCAGTGATGTTATACTTTAACGGCAGCTCTTTGGTGACCGGTTCAATTGCAGGCACCACCATTTGACCTGAAAATAATTTCAGGTCAATGGGTGATTCGTACCGGTCAGCTATCTTTCCTACAAACTGACCTTGCGTAAGACCGCTGATCTTGGCAGCTGGAAGCAGCTCTTTGGCCTGTGTATTGAAACTTACTGATGTGTCCTTATTGAAGCTGGCCGAGTAATTTTCCTGTTCTGTCTTCCCGAACATCTTGCTGACTTTCTCCGCCGTCGATCCATTCACTAGCCCCACCATCACAGTACCGGCAGTATTTACAATAACGTTAGCCGAGTTTTGGCCGTAGTTTTTCGTCAATTGCTCCATATCCTGTATCCCCATCCAGACACAACCTTTGTGTTTTCGGATTGTAGCTATGTACTGGTCCAATCCCATCACAAAAATGGTAGGCAGCTCGTCCAGGAAGAACGCGAACTTGCGATCTCTGTAACGGTAGGAACGTTTCATGATCACGGAATTATAGACCGAGATTGCGGCACCGTACACTGCATCTTTTAGAGTGTAGTTACCCATTGTGATTACACGCGGGCTGTCAGGATTATTAATTTCCAGCTCCATGTCGTTTTCCGTCATTACCCACGTAACATTTGGCGACGAGAGGGGAGCCAGGGACGATTGTGTAGACGCGATTTGACCGGCAATTTGCGAACCCGCCTGATTTTTCAAGCCCTGGACAAACATATTGCTATATGCATCCAATTCCGGTTCACAGGAAATAGCATTGATGACCTCGTTAATGTCAACGGTCAGTAGTTGAATTGCATGAGGAAGCGTACAGACTTTTGATAAAATCTCATGATCCGGGTTATTCCGTTCTATGATCCTCAGGAACCACAAATAGCAAGTTAACAGGTTGACGGCTGACACCGCCCAGAAATCTCCTTCTTTATTGATCCAAGATTTATTCAGATTGAAGAGTAAGGTTTTTACCATCGTATTACAATCGTCGATGGTTGACATATAACGTTCCTGAAATGGGTTGCATCGGTTTGAGCGCCTCAAATCTTCAAATGTAAGGCAGTTAAATTCCGGTATCACCGGCTCATTGTCCTCTGTTTTTCCCCAGGTGTATTTATTGGATTTCAACGCGGCCATCATGGCGTTGAATGTAACCAGACTTAAATCGGGGTAAGCATAGTCATAGACATTCAGCGAAAACCCTTTTTCTATTTGCTGATAGATTGCAGGATTAAATAGGGTGTAGGTTTTACCGGAACCTTGGCTACCCATGATAAGAACCGAGCGGTCCGGCGCAATCACCGGTACCACTCCTAATCTCCAACTGTTCTTATATTGATACTGGTGATAATAGGTTACGCTCAATTCATTTTCTATCAATTTTTCATTTTGTGGAAACTGTTCATTGTAATTATTGAATATGTCTTTCACCGGGACGTAAACCATGCTGTTGAAAATCACCCCTCCATTGATCATTGCAATGCACATCACAAGTAGCAGAATCACTAACGTATATAGATAGTAGTTCTTCCCTGGAATATCCAGGATCAGGATCGCTACATAAGCAAGACCGCCGAGTATCAGGTAAAAGTCACCTTTTTTCCGGGTGGCCTTGATATTCGGCTTGGCTGGCGTTTGCATTGCCAAAAAGATCAGGCTGATGAATACCAGTGAAGCCAAAAATTTTTTTTCGAAAAAATGGGGGTTTTTTAGAAATAGGTAGTATAATTTTTCGCCTATATAAGGTAGGTTGATCGCCCCTCTTGATATGCCTATCACAGCCACTAATAGTACTGATAATAAGATAGTTATAGATAAATTTAAGTAGTGCATTGTAACACTATACTCCTTTTCCTTTATGCTTTCCATCGTGATTTGATTAAAAAAATTTTTGTTCCAAATATAAATAGTTTTTTATATTTGCTACGTCACATTAAACAATTAAAAACTATTATGAAAAGGTTACGATTACTGGTAGGAATGTTTGCCTCGCTGGCAATGGTTGTTTCATCGGCTTTATTCAATGCCGTGCATGCACAAACCGGTGGCATCGCCAAAGGGGCTGCGGCACTGGATGCCTTAACAGGTGATTTGGAACAATATCTCGACCCGGTTACGACTGTCGTTTATGTCGCCGCCGCGATTGTTGGGGTTATTGGTGCATTTCGGGTATACACCAACTGGCAGCAAGGCAAGGACAATGTTATGTCCGGTGCAATGGGTTGGTTTGGAGCTATGCTCTTCCTGCTTGTTGCCAATACGGTTGTGCGAGCGATGTTTATCGGCGGCTAAAAACTATTCCTTTATTCGGGTGGCAGTATCGAAGTAGTTCCGAGCTGCCACCCCAAAAATTTTCATTGGTATGCAAACTATATTAGCCGTTGACTTGACAGGGAGCTCTGAATCTGATGGATGGATCAAGAATTTGCTCATTGAGCCACTGGCAAGTAATATGAATGTATTTGTGAACCTGACCTATGCCATTCTTGCATTACTCGCGATTCTGACCGCTTACAGAATATATATCAACTGGCAGGCTGGTACGAGCGAAAACACCGTATCCGAAATTTCCAGGTGGATGCTCGGAATGGTGCTATGTGTATTCCTCATAGCCGGTCTGAAGGCATGGATGGCTGCGAACCCGGTAGGGACAGGGGGCGTAGAATTTAACTTTGAATAGTTATGATGAACCTATACTATACGAT
>JADEXV010000099.1 GCA_015206945.1 Nostocales cyanobacterium LEGE 12452
GTATTTACCATATCTTTTGAAGAGGAGTACTGAATCTCTGTCAGAATTCAGGAGTAATAATTCAGGAGTTAAAGAATCAAATAAAGACTTGATAAATGAATATCTTCATCTTAATAAACTCCTTATATATTCTGCCTTCTGACTCTTGAGTAATGAATTCTTACGAATCTTTTATTTCATAAACTTCGCCAAACTAACGCCTCTAGTGATTATTGCAATGCCAGCTTCTGCGACAATCGCACCATAAGTTTCTGAGGCTTTATTAATTTGTTGTAGCAGCGCTAAACCACCACCTGCGGCTAATCCCGTAGCCAAGAAGGGAGCGCAAATGCCAATTGTAAACAGGAAGAACATGGGTTGATCTGCTTGAGAATCAGAAATTAATTGTCCAGCAAAACCAACAATCATATTAAAAGAGATTTTACCTATGCCAATACTTAAATAACCAATCAGCCAAGTGTAAATTGATTTCGCTCCGTAAGGTAATAAAGAACCTCCAACAGCAAGCGGGCCGAGAAATGCTGTAACTAACATTGTTAATTCAATTGCCCATTGATATGAGCCATTCATCGACAGCATGACTAATGAAATTGTTGAAGTCACACCAGAACCAATAAAACCACTAATGGAAGAAAATAATATTTGAAGGGGATTTCTTTTATTTTTTATTGCATCAATCGGAGCGTCAACCACTTTATCTATTGCAGCCAAAAACCATTTGAAGGGGCCGCTATTTTGATCGAAAGCTTCCGGGTATTTTTGACTTAAATCTTCTTTAGCTTGTTGTAAGCAATTAATTGCTTCATTCGGCTGTAATGAAGAACTCCGACATCTTTCAATTGCTAATCCTATAGCACTTCGAGCTACTGATATCCCTGCTGCTTTTTGAAATGCGACTCTTAAATCTAGCCCATCAGCCGTTTGTATCAACACCATATTATTTACATTGTTGATGTAGTTCCTAATCCCTAACGTCGAGTTTCCTAGAACTTTGCCATGATTTGACAACAACACCACCACAATCAACGGCCAGATAAAGTCGGTGAAAGCTCGTTGCTCATCACCATTTATCATTTGCTTTGTCCACTCAATCATGAAAAAAGTTAATGTCGCAACTGCAAATAATGCCCCGACTGTACATATATTGTTGTACAGTTCTCCCGCTAAAGTTTTATTCCATAAATCATCAAATCCTACTGATATTGATGCACTTGTTTCAGCAGCTTTTTTGACTAGCTCACCACCAAGCACTTGTTCCGCTAATAAATACATACGAAAATCCTTTCTTTTACGTAAGAGGGTTAGGGGAGTATGTTCACAATTCGCGAATTGCAAACACACTCTCTTCACGGTGAGTAAGTAGGATCTAACACAGACATAGCAGCAACTTCGAGATTGAGAGAAATTAATCCTTCTTCTCGAATGTCCTCTTTTTGACGATTTGCTGTTAATTTTTCTGCAATTTGGGTCAGCATCATATTAGACTGTGCGGTATCAGAGCGTGATTGCAATGAATCAGTGCGCTGTTGTGCTAGCATCGAAACCACCAGACTATTTTGGGCTGCTATTACTTTTAAAATATTCTGTGAGGCATTCATCTCTTGCGCTTCCTGTCCCAGGTTTGAAGCGTCTTGAGCCGTTTGTGTAGTTTGATCAATTTTGTTGGCAGTATCTTGCTGACCAAGTTGCCCTAATACACCAGAGACTGATGCTTTGGTAATTTCTCGCTGTAAGTCTTGTGCCTGTGTTAATGCTGTTGCCCAATCAGAGCCGGATGCTAAGGATACTTTCAGACGCTGACCACTTTCAACTGGATCTGGCGCACCCATCACACCAGTAGCACCATTAATTGCGGAATTAGCATCCTCTTGGGCTGCTGCCCAGAAATTATTAATTTTATCTGAAGCTATACTGCTAATTTGGCTCATTTCGCTCTGAATCTGACTCCTAATTTCAGCCAAAAAAGTATTTAGGTCTAGTGATATTCCATAACTGGGTGCAGCAATTAATAGACTTGTAACTCCACTAGATATAATGACAGCTAGACTAATTTTTTTAATTCCCTTCATACTGAAATACTCCTTTTTTTACCTTGAATTGATGAAGACTGATTCTACATTGATGTGACTACTACGGTTTTAGAAGCTAAACTTTTAAGCAATTCTTGGGCTGTTGGAGATAACGGCTCTCCCCGAACCATTCTGATATAATCTTCAGAAAACTTGACTTGTGCGAGTATTGGATTATCTTGATATTTTTTCAAGAATAGAGTTCGTAATTCTTGTTCATAAGGATTGTTAGCGACTGCGGACAATAAACAATGTGCTGGATAATAACGACAGAATGTAAGTTTGCCTGAATCATCTAATAACCACTGTGAGTAAATGCCAGATTTTGTTGGATAGAAAGCTTCTGTGCTATTGGTTTGAATGATTTCATAAGGATATTTAAATCTATCAACAAAGGGATCTACAGCCGAAGATTGGATTCTGCCGATCAATCGGGTTGTAATATTGGCGAAGATTTTCGCAGCGGCTTTGCTTTGGTAAATACTTTCTGGTTCTTGAGCCGAAAGAATCACCCGTATCCCTGCTTTTGCACCATTGGCACAAAGCCTTCCTATTAACTCGGCGATCGCATCAAATTGGAATAGAATCGGCGCTTCATCCAGGAAGAAGATACTGGCTTTAGAAGACAAAGCACGTCGAAGGGCTGCGGCATAAGCTGATAAAGCTAAAATCGCTGCATCTGCCTCACTCGATAAATTCCGCAGCGCAAATACTAGCAACTTAGCATCAGTTCGGAAAGTTGAGGGACGACTAATTGATTCTCCAACTCTGGTTGAGAGCCAGTACTTTAATCTCAACCTGATTTGCTCCAAAGCTGATAAAATTTCCTGGCTATTGCTGGCTATAGAATCTATCTTGAGAAATGCTGGCGAACAATAATTCAAAAAATCTTGTAATGTGGGAGTGTCCAGCCAAGCTTTCGTGCCAACTCCTGCGGCTAATGCCAACTTATACCGGACTTTGATTTCATCATCATTAAAAAACGTTTTCAAGGCTAGGGCAATGATAGATTCAATATTAGTAATCATGGAAGGGCTAACGCCAATGACGCTAGTTCCAATCACCATTGTCATTAACACTGATTTCAAGAATTCCTTAAAATCATTCAATCTTTCATTAATGGTTTCTTGATCCATCCCCCTCAAATTAGGTAGTTCAAACAAATTATTTGACTCTTTGGAAATATCGAAGTATGCACCATCCTTACCAAGCAAATTGGTATAGTCACTAAATGTCGATGTCCCGTCTGGTTTGGGGTAATCTAACGCGACTACTGGTATATCTTGAGCAAGTGCAGGTGTTAAAATTCCAGCCACGAGTACTGATTTCCCCGAACGAGTTGCACCAAAAACTGCTATGTTTTTATGCTGTTTGTACAAATCCAGGTGTACTGGTGTACCTCCCTCTTCGGCAATCAACTCAAAGCCAGCCTGATCTCCTGTAGCTGTACGAATCAAAGGCATCAGCCCTGGTGCTTCGGAACTGAAATAAGGTAATCTGCGGTTAAAAGGTTTTGCCAGCAGTGGCTCCCAAACAAATGGACAACATTGCAACCATGTCTTCCAGGCGTATTCTTTCTCTCGATCTACTGCTGCTGGTCTTAAAAAGTAGGAAGCTAAGTATTTGCAAGCCTCATTGAGTTCTCTTGTTGATTTTCTATGGACAAGAAAAGCTACTCCGGTATAAACGACAACGCTTCCTTTGTAAATGGTTCGTTGTGCCTCTACAGATTCTTCAATATTTATTCCGGCTTTGACATCGATGTTTCCTTTACTTGTTGACAAGGCAGTCGATGTAATTGACTGTTTAGTAAGGCGTTGTAAATTAGTTTTGGTAATTGCCTGATTAGCTTTAGTGATTTGACAGATAATTTCTGTATCTGAGATACTTTCTTTGGAAATTAATTCCCAAAGGTATCGTAATTGAGAGCGTTCATCTATCCAGCCCCCCGGCTTTTGGCTAAAGTTCATCACCCCAATATATTGATCTTGAATCTTTACCCATTGCCGATCTAAGAATGGAACTGATTCTTCATTTTCTAACAGATGATGTCGAATGTGAAAATCACTTGTTTGAGTTTCTACTAATCCTTGGGTTTGACTAATGACTAAGGGATTAGGAATCGCTGTTGGTGATGTCAGATTAAATTGATGCCATAAGACTTTCCAAATATCTTCAGCACTCAAAACTCTGATCCCTAGTTTCATTTTGTTACTTAGTAACGATTCCCACTGCAAAAAACCATCGCTGAATGAATTTTTGAGAATATTTTCAATCCTACTATTGTTAAAAGCGTGAATTTCTCCGGTGAATTTAAACCAAACTTTCTCTAACTTTCGGATTGCCGATTCTACAATGTCTTGGCTTCTCTCTGACTCAGCTAGCGCTGTATAAGTACACCATAATCTTAAAAACTTGTTCTTCCTGACTCCAGATTTGGTTAGTTCTTTGATTCGTAACCTTTCACTCCTAATGAGCAATTTCAGTTGCTCAATATCACAATTGGTTTCGATCTGCTCTAATTCTGATTGCCTCGAATAATCGTCTGTAAAGGAACCTAAATGTATGGTTAATGACTCTCCTGATGGGATCTCTTTTAAACCTGCCTCTATACTCTCAAAGATTGGAAGAATTTGCTCAGAGGCTAAGTTAGAATGAATTCCAACACAATCAAAACAGAATTTGATTTGAATCGATTCCCCATTTTTGAGAATTAATGCTCCTATCCCTTTTCTCCCTCCCAAAGTAACATCACAAACCCCAGCTAAATGGATAATGTCTTCAAAGGGGGTAAGAGTTTTTACTACATTAACTTGCTCGGTTTCTAACCTTTGTTTCTTAACCTTATCTGTCTGCTTTGTTGCCATAACCTTAATAATTCGTAATTCGTAATTCGTAATTCGTAATTTGCAAGATTCGCCTCTGGCGAGAAGTAAGCATTGATAATTCGTAATCCGTAATGGACTATGCCCTGCTACACTAATGTAATTCATAATTAATGCTGCACATTTTCACGTTCACATTGAGGAAGAAAAATGATCTGTCTCTCTTTAATGACGAATTATCAATTATTCTTTATTCCTCTTTAATTACGTTAGCGTAGCGCAGCCCATTACGAATTACGAATTACGAATTACGAATTATTCCTCTTATATCCTCTGCTAATTCGAGGCACTGCCACAAACTTGCCAAAAAATTCTTGATTTGATGAAAGTAACCACCATGTAGCCCATCCCCAAGCAATACTTAATCCTGTACCTAACCAACTTGTTTTCAACATATAGTTGAAAATGAATACATTTAATATTGCTATAACTGACCAAGGGAAAATCTGATCGGCGGGAAATGGGCCTAATCGGGGTCTATCTCCCAAGATTCTATTTACACTTCTAAATTTATTTTCATCTCTCATTTTCTTTAATTGGTTGTTAATATGAAGCATTTCTTGAATCAGGGCACTTTTTCTCATTCAAGAAATGCTGCGACTAAAGTGGTGTTATTTTTAACAGTTATGAAAACAGGATTCAGGAGTCAGGAGTCAGAAAACAGGTATGAATTCTGTAGGAGTGGCAGAGGAATAAACGGTATTTTTACATCCCTATAAAGAGTGGTTCTGACTCCTGAATCCTGGCTTCTGAATTCTTCTTCAAGCTCCAGTAATCAAGCCAGTAACTAAGTCTCCGACAAAGACTGAAAGTACGATAATTAATGGAGTCCTGGCTAATGTCTGCCAATCTTCATCGTTCCGGGCTGCTTGAACAATTCTTACCAAACTAATACCTACATAGAGTAGAAATAAACCTCTCAATACGTTGAAGAACAATTCTATAACTGCTTGTGTTTGTCCGTTACCAGCATTACCAAAAGCACCAGTCATCCAGTTTTGAGCATTATTGAAAAACTGTGCCTCGGCTGGCGAAGAAGCAAAATCTAACAGAAATACTACCGACAGGAATGCAAACAAGATTGCATATACATTCACTCCCCATTTCCGTTGTATCTTTTCAAAATTTGTTAGTAATGCCTGTGTCTGTTTTGGAATTGCAACTGCTATTGCCCCTGCAATCATCAATCCCCCAAGCATTATGTTGTGGACTGACATCTCCAGAATCATTAATGCTCCTGTTACTCCCATCAGCCCAATAGTGCTACCTTCAATCGCTTTCTTTTTTTTTGATGGTAGGGCTGCTGTTGGTCTTGCCTCAAAGCTTGTTGTATTGGAATTCTCGTAGTCTGATACTTGCATAATTTGTGAACGCATGAAATCTTATCCACATTATTCACAACTGATTTTTAAAATCCTACAGACTCTAGTACAAAAAAACTAGTCCTTTTGGCTACAGGGAATATTTGTTACAATTTTTTAGGTATAGACTCTATTACTAATTTCTGCCCAACTTGAATATTACTAGCACCCGCTTTAAGTTCTAAAACCTGTGTCGCAGCGACACCATAATAGATTGGACAAGGATTTTTTTGGCATGGTGGTGCATTGCGAATTATTGTAGTCACCAGATTATTTTTAAGGTATATGATGTCTAAGGGCACTTTGACTTGGTACATCCAAAACGGTACATGGTTATACTCTTGACCCAAGTTAAACAACATTCCGCGATCGCTCTCTAGATTATTTCTCCATTTGAGTCCTTTCTCTAGTTCTTGTGGTTTATTTGCCGCTTCTAAATAAAAAGTCTGGTTATTGTGAATAAGTTTATACTGAAGAGGCAATTTTTGGGGACGAGTTTCGATATAAGATACTACTGCTGTGAACAAGATTACTGACACCCCAGCTAGTGGCCCAGCGATGTTTAGCAGCTTAAAGCCAGCAGCATACCAATCGATTTTCGATTGAAACTTTAGTATTTGCATAAAATTAACTACCAAAAATATCGATATCGCCCAGACTATATATTGATGAATCCACCGGACTAGATGGTAGTCCTTGCAAATCTGCCTTATTACGCATACTTTCTATTCGGTCAGCTTCACGTATTGCCAGAGGATTTACGCTTTTTCTTGATTCTAATAGTGCAGTGAGGGTAATTTGTAATGGCGGCAAATCCTCTAGTGCTGGAGTTTCTTCATCAAAGGATTGACAAAATATTGAGAATGCTGCCCTTTCGACGATTGCCTGAATTTCTGCACCGACACAGCGATGTGTTACCTTCAATAATCTTTGCCATTCTTCTGGGGTAAAGGCATCTCCACCATGACTAAAGCGCTGATCAAATCTTGCTAGGTGAATCTTAAATATAGAATGTCTTTCGCCATTGTTTGGTAAGTCGATTTTGAATATCTGATCAAACCGTCCACTTCTGGTTAACTCTGGTGGTAGCCATTGGATATTATTGGCAGAAGCAATTATTAATACATCACTTGTTCTTTCCTGCATCCAAGTGAGTAACATCCCTCCTAATCTTCGTGATAAATCATCATCTCCGGCAAATCCCTTGTCAAAGTCATCCAGGTAAAAAATTATACGGTTAATTCGGTCTACCAGTGCCAATAACTTTTTGAGTTTATATTCCGCCATATTTCCATAACTGCGGAAATGGCCCCACTCCACGATTACTAAGGGTAATTCTAGTATTTGAGAACAAGCCTTAGCCGAGTGAGATTTACCTATTCCGGGTGGGCCAATCAATAAAACACCTTTTGGTAGGCGCAAGTTGTAAGACTTAGCTAACGGTGTCAGGAGGCGCTTGTATCCCTTAAATGCTGACTGCATTAACTCCAGTCCCCCGACAGGAATTGTCATTGGTTGCAGAAATTCCACATTGTAAACTCGTTTGAGCAACTCAATTTTATAAGCAGAAACTTTTTTGACTAATTCACTGCTGTCAAAAATAGGGTGTTGGGGGTAGGGTGTTGGGTGTAGTGAAGACGGGGCTTGTACGAAGATGGTTGTTGGAGCTTTCTCTACACCCGACACCCGACACCCGACACCCTGCCCCAAAGGGGCTTTGTCAATTGCTAGAGCAGTTTTTACCCCGATTTCAATATCTGCCAAATACATCCCGACACAAGTATTCGCTATTTCATTGATTTGGGCTAGTGTAATTGAGCCGGGTAATATTTTTGGCAGATAATCACTAATTTCCTCAACCGTGGGTAACTCTTGGGTAATTGTTGGTATTAGACCTGCTATCTCTGACTTCAGGCTTGCGTTTGAACCCAGCAACAAAGCTGTTTTACAAGAGTTATGGTTGTAAAGCTTAATGTTAATCAGTGCTGACTTAATCCATTCTGCTGTCAGGAAGGAATCCGCATCCGTCGCTCCTTGTCCAAGCCACGGGTATATCCCTTCCAGGATCAAAATCCCTTGTAACTGGGTTGTCTTCCAAAACCGCAAAATCTCAAAGGAATCTTCGCGTACAACTTTGAAAGCGATTCTGTTGTATTCTTTGATTTCTGAAAATGCCAATTCACAATTACTAATTCTTAACTGGTATAATTTGTCATCTTCTAACATCCAGAGATAACAATTGATACCACTATTAATGCATTTTTGAGTTAGGTTTTTAAGTAAGTTCATCCTCTCTTGCAATGGAGATTCCACTGCTATTAAAGGATTGTTTTGTTCGTAAAGAGAAAATATTCTTTCTATCAGTTGTGAACTCATAGGTAAATTATTGAGCATCAAACTGATAATAAAGGCTGACTCACTTTCTACTCACAGTCTGAAGTACCCAATTTTCTCGTACTTTTGGCCATTGTTTTTTATTTGCACTCAAGCAGCGTGAGCCGTTAAAGACTCAAATCTACCTCTGACTTACGTTGCTGTTGTTGTTGCTGTAGGGACTTTTCAAGCAACAGATCCTGGTTCCAAGAGAGTGCTTTGGGTCTTGAGCGTCTAGCATGGGGCAGTAATTTCTTAACAGCCAGTGCCGTGGCTTCCCCGAATTCATCAGAGTTGAACGCCGTTTTAATTTGAGAAATATCCTCTAATCGCTCCACAGGTGTACTTTTGGGGTCAGCAAGTGCCATGTACAGTGTTCGCTGTTTTGGTATTGACCCAGTTTTGGAATATTCCAACATTGCGTATGAGAAAGCATCAATCGTTGAGGAACAAAGTACCACTTTTTCTACTTTGCTCGTTCCTCGCTCACCTAACTGGAAATGAAACCAACTCTTTGTGCGATCGCTTCCAATGGCCAAACCCTTAAATTCACTCCCTTCAAGGTAAGCCCCTTTAACTTGATGGTTTAAATCTCGCATTACAAACACTGCATTTTGCTTAGAGTCAGCGTAAATCAACCCCGATTGGTGAAATCCGTGTACAAAGTTTGATGGCAATCCCCAAAAGTGAGTCAAGTAATCATGTACTGCAAGCCACTTGCTTTTATCCTCAACTGGTGGGACAAACTTGGGGGCTGGCTCGGTTTGAAGAATATCTGCTGTTTGTTTTTTGACTGCGGCGATCGCTGCTCGTTCTGCTCCCGATTCCCCAAATCTGTCATTGAGCCATGCCAAACCCTGTCGCAGATTGCAATTGTTCACCTGAATTACTAAGTCAATTGCCCCCCCTTTTTCTACTGCTGGTGACATGGACTGAAATTTATTCCCATTTATATCAATGATGTGTCCGTGACCCACCCAAGAGTTAGATTGACTGGGTTCTTTGTTTAAACCCAACTCCCAAGCCACATCCTCCAAGGCTAATTCACGCAATTGCTGAGTCTGTTTAGCTAATTCCTTTTTCTCTTTCTCTAATTGAGCAATGCGTTGTTGAAGCAGTTCATTAGCTTGAGCCAGTTCTCTAGCTGTTGCTTCCATTTGTTGAAGTTGACGGGCTGCCCTGTCTCGATCTGCGGCTTTGGCTTTGATTTGCTCCAAATTCAACTCTGATACTTCCAGGTTCCGTCCCGTTTCTACTATCCGGTAAAAATCCTTTATATCCTCGTGTTTGGCTCTGGAACCCTTCAACCCCCTCTCCAAGCCAATCAGCCGCATCGTTTCATAGTAGGAGTCTTGAAATGCTTGGATTTTTTGCCGCCCATTGAAAAAGTGATTACACCGTAGCTGACCCCGGTCATCCACTGGTACAAAGTAAGCATGAATATGTGGCGTGGCTTCATCTAAATGTAATTCTGCCCTGACTATCCGCGAACCGTATTCCTCAGACAACCATTGGTGCGTCGCTTCTAGCCAAACATCTAATTTATTTTGCTCATAATACCCTGCTTGATTTGGACATGAGGCACGGAAGTAACTTGGCGATGCACTCAGTAACATCTCGACGCAGTAAACACCGTCAGTCCTTATCTTCCTGTGTTGCGGAGCCTCATTTATCTTTGCCATCACCAAATCTTCTAACCTTGATTCAGGATCGCTGCTGCCTATAAACCTAATATTCTCTACCGACAAATCAGCGTTCGGTGTTTCCCTTTCACGAGATGTGTGAGACGCGCTACTCCCTATATCCTTCTGCTTTAATTTTTTTAACCGAGCGATCGCATACGCCATTCGCGCCCACCTTTTTTTCTCTCGTCAACAATATTTCACCTAATAACTAAAATTATTTTTTCGGCTCACCGAGTATTTTTACTCAGGCTTAAAAATGGCATTTTGACCAAATCAAGAATAGCAAAAATAAGCATACTAGGTACGTTTATTTAGAGGCAGCTGATTTGCTAATTTACCCCTGGCGTGGAAGCCGTCAACAGTGCCGTCAATAGTGCCGTCATGACAACCACTTTCAAATTTGCTGATGAATTGTTCAGAACGCGATTTTGACGGCATAAAGCCGTCAACAGTGCCGTCAATAGTGCCGTCATCAAAGCCACGTTTTTAAGTATACAATTTCTGTACTTAAATAGAAATTAGAAATACTTGTTCTTTAGTGATTATTCAGCTAAATATTAGATAATTAGTGAATAGGATATTCGACGAACGAATTCCAAAGCAATTAAAAGTTTTTACAACCAACATGAGCGAAACAAGAGTTTCCATTAGACGCTCTAATGATAGTTTGGAAGGTAAAGTAATTAATTACCTCAAGTCGAATCCCCTCTATTTAGATAAAGAGCATCCAGAGCTAATTACTTCCACACTCCTTAAACATTGGCTACCATTAGCTTTATATTCCCAAGGGGTAGTGGGAGAAGAATTAAGGCAAGTTGCTATTTGGGCAATCAATGAATTAGAAGCCCAAGCCTCTGCCATCCGTGAGATTTGCGGTTTAGGTTGTGTTGTTTCTCCTATTTCTACGCAACTGCCTACTACTGTCCCAGTTGCTTCCCTCAAGACAACACCAGTAATAGACGCAGCCCCAGTTTCTCTATCCAATGAGGATTCGTACTCATCTCAAGTTGAAACCGAAATGCCAACTGAAGATGAAGACGAGCAATTGATGGATTTGGAATTGACCGAAGAGATGATCCAAGCCAATAAAACCTTTAGTGTCGAACCAGCAGAAATTTAGAAAAAAAATGAACACTCCCAATCCCTCCCAAGTCAAACCCGGGATTAAGTTAGTTTTGTCCTGCGATTTGGGTGGTAGCCAAGTCAAAGCGATTGCTCAAATTTATCCTGATGGCATTCCCTGTGTACTGGCGATGTCGCCGGAAATTGCAGATGTATCAATTGACTCGATTAACAGCTTTTCGGTACAAACTTTTCAAAACATTAGTACCTGGGTTGGCGTAGGTGATGAATATTATGTCTTAGGTACAATTGCCAAAGAAGTCTTTGCTGGTAGTGCTGCACTTAGAGATAACAAATATCACTATGCCATTCCCAAGATTGCTGGTCTTTTATCAATGGCTTACCAAAAGTTTGGTATAAACCATAATCATGTTGATGTTTTTATTCAAATCTTGTTACCACCTGGGGAAGTCAATGATGCCCGTAATCTGACAACTTCTTTAAAACAAATTCTCAAACTTGGAATACTCACACCTAATGGTCGTTTGAAGGGCAAGTTACGCAATTTTTGTGTCGCTGCTGAAGGTAGTGGCATTCTCACCTATCGTAGCCGTACTCTTGGCAAAACCTATATTCAAAAAAATGTTGGAATCCTGATGTTGGGCTATCGCAATGCTAGTTTTGCTCTTTCTGCTCAAGGTAATTCAGCTAAGAGCGAATCTACTGATTTAGGCATGAGTTGGGTAATCAATTCATTTGTTGAGCGTACTGCTGTTGGTTTGTCAAAAAATGATTCACGTTTAATCACAGCAATCCTCGCAGCAGCCAAGGGCAACTTTGATGCTTTTCGTCCCTTGTCCCGCAAAGCCACACCTGAAGGTGTCCAATTTGATTTAAATTTATTTCAAAAAGTTCTCCCCTCAATTCGTGATGAGTACTGCCGCGCTCTTGTTCGCTGGATTAGAAATATTGCTGTCCTAGATGAAATTCTCATTTGTGGCGGGACTGCTGAGTATGTCAAAAAAGAATTAACTGACCACTTCCACAAAGAAGCTACTCCCATTGTTTGGAATGGCGGCGTACAATTCCCTGCTCCTCTTAATACTTTAGGTCTTGGTGAGCGCGTCGCTGATGTCTGGACGGCGCACATTACTTATATATTGATGCTAGACAAGAACTTTGCTTACGACCGCAAACAAGATTTAGTCCCTGACCCCAATAAACCACGACCCTCTACCCCTACTTCTGGCCTTGCCCAATTGCGTGAATACGCTAAAAAACGTGAGGCTGAACAACCTTTGAACAGTTGAAAATTATGAAGTGCGATCGCACCGATGAGAGTTGGCTTACTCTCTGAGCGATCACATAATTCAAGCTAACTATTTAACATCCCAGCCATCAAACAGATTCGGTTGATCTACCCCATACTGTCGTTGCACCAGTCGC
Source organism: Nostocales cyanobacterium LEGE 12452 (assembly GCA_015206945.1). Lineage (GTDB taxonomy): Bacteria > Cyanobacteriota > Cyanobacteriia > Cyanobacteriales > Nostocaceae > Nostoc. The sequence continues at coordinate 12,882 of JADEXV010000099.1, forward strand.
CGCAGTTCTGCTACCGAATTGGCTGACTTCATTAAAATCAGCACTGATGTGACGTGTGGGGATAATCTCTGTTTTGTTTCATAGGAAAGCATTTGATGAATTTTGTACTTCCTTCGCCCATTTTCAAGAACAGGATTAACAATGTCGAGCTTGGCTTTTTCTTCTGCTGTCATCCAGCTATAAATAAACTCCCAGTAGTACAAGCCATTCTTGATGTGCTTTTTATGCAGCTTACTAATCCGAGCCAAATTCTCCTCAAACTCAGTTTCAAACATTTTAGTCCACGGGCAAGGTGTAGACAGAATACGACAATCATCTATCCGGCGTTGCTCGACTGTGCGTTGCTCACCCCAGACTTGATTAAACCTGCTGATTAGAGAATCTTCAGCAAGTGCATCAACCAGTTTTGCGGCTTGATGATTTCCTTGTTTATCAAAGTAACGCCAGATGATCCGAACATCTTTCAATGACCACGTTACAGCACGTGTCACTGTATTTTTAACCGTATATTCCGCATGGACTGTAACGTGATTTAAGCCTTGCTCCATAAGGGTTTTGTTCACACGAGGCAAGCTAGACTGTAACCTGCTCAACCAGTTCTTATTTATACTGATTGTTTCGAGGATATGATTTTGAGACATCCGGTATTCTTCAGTTTCAACAATTCTAATCGCGTCAAACCGATAGTTGCCGATGTACAACTCAACTGCTTGGGCTGCGGCAAAATTTTTCTTAGCCATGATAGCTGTGCGAGATTTTCATTAATTCTTCGCGCAGCGCTGAATTCAACTATTAAATTGTTCCATCACGACTCATAAATATATGAATAACGACCAAGAACTTTATACCCAACAGCTAGCCCAATTTGCTGCGTCTCAAAGTTTTGATGAACGTTCAGTGGAATTTTTTGATGACGTTTGGCAAGAAGCCGGAGTTAAAGACATCACCAAAATGACAACTACTGATGCTGAGTCTGTATTGCAAGTTTTGGGCGAGAGTGAAGCATCACCAGAATTTACTAAAGCTTTACTAGCCCAAGCCATAACAGCAGGAATGCCTAAACACGTTGTGGGATATATCTTGGAGAGCGATACTGACGGGGATGGTCGCACACTTGCACAAGAAATCTTCAATGACGGCACAAGTCCCTTTCAACCAAATCAACCATCAGTACTTGCCTTGAAACAAAACCAGTTTCAATCCTCTAGTGAAGAAGACATGGAAATCCAAATTTAGCCAAAAGTACGATTTTTTTGTAGACTCCTGGTTATTGATTTTTTGGAAATAAAAGACCTAAACTTTGGCTTATTAGTTAGCGTTTCCACATGCTCTAAAGGTGTAGTTCTTATAAAAAAGAATCAGGGAGGAAGGGAAGATGATAAGGGGAAAAGGATAGAATTTTCCCCTGACCTAGTACCCTTTAACATTTTCTTTGATTCCAAATATTTGTTCTACACCTTTTTCCCACTTTGAACTAAAGCTATGACACTACAATTACCAACCCACAACGGTACACACCCTCAAAAGTCAACAGACTCATTCACTATCCCTCAACAGAAAGAGCGACTAGAAAATCTGTTGTATCAGAAGGTTCAACAAGGGGAAGACATATCCCCTTGTATTGAAGCTCTCTATTATTTAGCTTCAAAGCAAACAACACAAGACCAACTGCAAGTAATGTGGGCTGAAGTAATCAAAGAACGCTCGGCATTCAATTCACTGCAAAGAGTAATCATTACAGCCTTCGCCATCTTAGGAATGATTGCCTTTCTCAATGGGGCATTTCGCTCTGTTAAACCATCTACGGCTGTTGTCAACCCACCTGCTGTTCAACCTCATTAAAAGGATTTTACCAAAAAGCTGAGAGCCTTGTTTGATAATGCTTTCAGCTTATATTATCACTCACTCGGTTTCGGCTCACCTAATATGCTGTGTCCTTGTCGAAAGGCAAGCTGTCTTCCGGCTCAAAGTTACGCAGGTCTTGTTCCATCTGCTGACGACGTTGGACGTATGTTCTGCTGTTTCCAATCTTCCCTTCAATCAACCATGCACCAAAGTTGATGCCTTGTTCTACGTGTGAGGCAGACATTTCATTATAATCATCAACCTCCATTTTCTTACGCCACTCAAGCTGTTCCAGGGCACTTTCACTGATGCCAATTTGACGAGCATATTCTACATATTCAGGTCTGAGAGAACCATCTAGGTTGAATTCTTTTTTTTCTTGTTCAGTGAAGAAATCGTAGGCTGTGTAGATTGGCCACGGCTCTGGATCAGTCTCGTCCAGGTGCTTCCACTCGTCATACTCTTCTTTTGCTCTACGAGCATAACTATCAATTGCTCCTGGATCTTCACCTTTGGATAACATTTCTTGCCGAGCTTCACTTTTTAAGCTTCCATCTGGGTTGAATTCTTTTTTATTCATATTTATCCAACGCTTAATCCTTGACATAAAAACCTCTCAAAAATTTAATTAATGTTCATCAAATTTCAAATTTTATGACTCTGGAATTGAAGCATTTTGACCCTCGTTTAAATCAGTGGATCTATATAGACGATAGCAAAAATGACTCTCAATCAATTTTAACTGAAAAGCTCAGTAATACTTTACTAGAATTTTACTTTCCTGGTAAAGAATTCTCATTTGGACACTCAGATGAATACAGCAGCGATGAAGAATTAAAGAATCATCCAGGTGGACAGATTTTATTACTGTCTTCTAAGACTCGTTTACTTTATGGAGAAAAAGAATGTTTAGAAACAATTCAAAAAATTTGTCCAGATAGTAAAGACCGTGGGGCTTATGGTTCCATCTTCCTTGGAGCTTGTAAAAATGCGATTCACGAAAAGCTAAACATTTTGGTAGTAGATGATTCTACTGATAACAAAGGTGAAAATGGAGGAATATTATCGAATGATTTGGCATATAAATTAGTTGGCGATTGTTATGGGCAGATTTCAACACAACTTTATGACAAAGTAACCTTAAGAGAATCCCAAGCAGATAAAAGCTATCGTGTAATTCAGCATCGATTTGGTTGGGTAGATGGAGTTGGAGAAGATACGACTAAATATCGCTTTGGCAAAGGAACACTCCGACCATACAGACTAGATAGAATAAAATATGCAGATACTAAAAATGAACCAAAAATCGATATAATTCTTCCTGTAAGCAGTTTTAAGGGAACAGACAAGGATAGACCCAAAGGCCCTACTAAACCTCAAATTCAACCAGGATTATATCAGCAAAATATTTGGTTAGCTGAAAAAGGGCAATCTCAACAAGGTCAGATGTCTATCTCCCAACTGCTGGCATCTTTCCCTCACGGGCTTAAAGATTTTATTGAGGAACTAGAGGTACAAGCTCAAAGATTAGCCTCGATTCAAGATGACCCAAGAATTGTTGGTGCTTACTATTGTGAAAGATATGAAAAACGTAAAGAATCATTGAGCCAAAAGAAGTTAAAAACAGGCGAAGTCACAAATCTTGAAACAGATATTAAAAACTTAGGGACAAATGATGACTTAGATGCAGATCAGGAGTTAGATGATGACCCCGCCAAAGATGACTTGTTCATGTACCAACTCATTAAAACTGATTTACTTGGGCATCAGCAGCTTCTAGAAACTGAGAAGGTGAAACAGGAATTAAGTCGGTTTGTACAAAGTGAGTGGCGAGATATTGCTGTTGGGAAAACGCTTACTTTCGACCGAGGAATGATTATTCCTTCCAAGGAACTCAAAAATGGTGAAATCTGTGTCCCTTGGCTGAAGCTTGGAGAAAAAGTTCTTAACTTTCGCTCCCCTTTCCTCAACTCTAATGGATTGTGTGTCTCTACTAATAAACACGTTGAAGACCGTGTTGCTCCAGATGGTAAATCTTTGCAAGGCATAATTGTAGTCAATGACGAAGACCACAAGCGCATACAGCAAAGAATCACAGAGCTAGAAGCACTCTTGGTTGATGTTGATTTTATAGATCCGGCAGAAACCGAATCAGAACGCCAAGCACGAGACTATGATGGGGACTGCATTGGTGTAGCACAAGCTAGCTTATATCCCAACTTAACGGCAGAGGCAGAGCGAAGAAATCTTCCCCAAAACGCCTATTCCCCCACAGTTAAGCTCAAAAAACAATCATTTTATTTGGAAAATGGAAGCCAGCCTCCATTTGAAGAAATAGCTATCCACATGAGCGATAGCATCAGCGTGGGCATAATCAACAATCAAGTGACAGCACTGGAGGCATTAGAATCAGAAATTGAGGTACTAAACACTTATGGTACTTTTGAGCAGAAATCAAATTATCTAGACCAAGTTTCTAACCATTACGAAACCCTGTTTGAGCAAGAACGCCAGAAAGATCCAAAGTTAATTCGAGAAGAATACAAGCCTTATATGCAAGGGGTTGTTGAAATTGCTCATTCTCAAAGAACTCCCGAAATTATACATCAGGCGATGGACATTAACCGTCAAATGTACCGGAGCATGATTGAAGAAGGATGTTATCAAAACCAAATAGCGGTTGATTTATTCAAAAGTGCTAAAAAACCTGAGATGGATAAAATCAGGGAAAATAGTCGCTACTTGTATCGTGATGTTAATTATATTAAAGATAAAAAGTCGCGTTCAGTTTATTTAAGCACAGGGATAACACCAAAAGGTTACTCACCAGTAGAATTATTAATTAGCCAAACCAATAAATATTTCCAAGAATCACAGTTAGAGTCGCGTCCCATCGTCCAGTTTAAAGAATTATTCAAAGGAGTAGAATTTTCACCACAGCAAAAATTTGCAGCGATCGCCGCCAAATACGAATTTGATCTGAAGTTCAATGCTGCGGTTCGTATGGAGCGACTCAGAGAAACCGAGAAGGGCCCATCAGCAAGCATCCAAACTCCACAAGGGATGCAACTCGAAATTGGCAATCTCACCCGTTACGGACATCCTCTGATTTGGAAAGCCCAAACGTTGAACATTCGCCTAGACGAAATACCAGAGAAATGGCGAACTAAAGAACGCCCTCATAAATTATTAGCAGTTGCACAAATCAATGGTGAGATTGGGGAGGATAAGAAACCCGCCTACCGCAACCTGGGGACAGTTAGCCAACAATCTGTGACTGACCACAACCTCAAATCGGGGATGACCATGCAGGGAGCTAAACTCCTAGAACTAAAACCAGAACTTACTAGAAGCCAAACTAAATTACTTTTCGACAAGGCACAAGAGGCGGCTCTCGCATTTTACGCTTCTATCCCAGAGTCAGAAAAACTTGCATCCGCCGCCGCCGCTTGGAACATCTGTGCATCCCGCCAGGATGAACTTGAAGTTGCAAGAAAAGAAAACGCAAACCCCCAGGCGATCGCTAAAAAAGTTTCCAATTTCGCCTTCGCTGCTTTCCCCAATGAGATTATTTCTCGCTTAGATAAATTGCAATTTGCTGAACCGAAGTTAGTCACATTAAATAATGAAGCGAATCAATTTTTGGGTCGAGACTGGAACGCTCATGAAAAACATCCTATAGAAATCAGAGCTTCTCACCACCCAGTGGGGCATGAGCGCCATGTTTCCAGGCTAATGTTTGTCCAGGATAGTGATGGCGAATATAAGGAATTCGCCATGCTCGAAACCAGAACCGCACAGCTTCCCATCGGAACGAGAGCGCTCTCTTGTATGGTTGGGATAGAACCTGCCACAGCATCAGCAACTATTGGACTACCAGGAAACGAGCCGATTGAAATTACTATCCGTGAACTCAAGAACTTCTCTTATGCAGGACTTGTTTTTAACGACCAACCCGTAAATTTAGAATTTGGTACTGTGCCGGTTCCTGATAAAACTGTCAAGATCAAAATTGATGCTTTGACTTTGGGTGAGTTAGACAGTGATTCTGTCCAACAGTTGAAACAAATTGATTACCTGAAAAATGGTAATCCCCTAAAATTAAAGCTCACGTCAATCTCTGAGACAGGAGATCAAGCTTTTGTCCTGGGTGAGTCTCCCAATGGAAATCTCCTCAAAATTAATAAAATTAACTTCTATGATTTTTCTGGTCAGACATTCAATGATCAAGATTACCGAAAACTGACTATCGAAACCTCAGCTTCTAAAACTAGAGATGCTGTATTTCTCAATGGTGAACCCTTGGGAGTATTGCACTTTAAAAAAGACAAAGACGCGCTTAGACAACTTGGATTGCTCAAAACCGGAAAACTTACACTTGCGCCTGCAATCGTTGAAAGTAATTTTTCTGTTATTTGCGCTCAAATTGTCCCTAATACCGTTGAATATCCCCAGAAGTGGACGAAGGAATTTCAGGCTTTTGGGACTCAATCGGTTAATTCTGAACAACAAGAGATGATTGAGAGTAGTGCGAATATTCTACATCAGATTAAAGAGCGCCCTACTTTCTTATTTTCGACAGAATCAAACAAAAAACTTGGAGTCATGGGCTTGGCTGTTGACAACCAGAAAGCTGATACTGTGACAAAATGGTTAACTGCTCAAAATGTTAAATTCTCGCTTGCCCCAACAGAAGATGTTATAAGGGAAACTAAAAAAGGTCTAGCCGTATTTAACTTGGTTGATAGCTCCATCCCTGCCAAAACTTTAGAGAGCATGGCCAAGAAATTTGGGGCTGTTATTGAAACGGATAGTGAGTATCAACAAAGGGTTAATTCCCTCGCCACACGACCGCAGTTTTTGAAACCACCAGAACAAACAGCACAATCCCCACCTAACCAATCAACTCTATTACTCTCCACTACTCCTTTTACACCAGACATTAGTAATGGTGCGAAAACCGAACCTCTAAGTGTAGAGAAGCTCCCGACAGTCACTATTGATGACTTGAGAAATTGGTACAATGCCGCAGATAAGTTAGGGAAGCCGGAAAATTACAAAAAACGCATTATAGAAGTGGCAAATGGGTTTAAAGCTGGTGAGCAATTATCAGCCCAAGCGTTGACAGTAATGAATAAAGATACATTTGAACTTGAAGCCATTAGTCGGCTCACTCAAATTGCTCAGAGAATTGGCATGGTTTTGGGACAATCTCGGCAAGATGGTTTCACTGAAGTTAAAGGCAAGGTTTATGACCTCAGCTTTAACACCGAGCGCAAAGATTTGACTATCCAACAGAAAAATGGAGATGTAGTTTTAGGTGTTCAATCAGGCAAAGTGCATACCTCACGAGTCACGCCTGAAATTATAAAAACTTTTGAGGGAGCTAACTCTCTTCTTGACAAGACTTACTCCTGTTATCAAGCCCAGTCAAGAGAAATTCATAGATAACTCTCTTTCAAGAAACAGAAATGTTTCTTTACATCCATTGGGAATGCGATCGCTTTCCTCGGACGCTTTTGTATACCTTGTCAATGCGTAAGTCCTACACTCGTTTCCCACAGTTCGACTGCTTTTTGCTCATCGTAGGATTCATCAGACGAGCGAATTTCCTTCAGTCCATCAAAATATCGGCCTGTCACCATTAAGAGTGCGGGATCGAGAATGAGCCGAGCCAGCGCACTGCCCATCACTTGAGAGTCTCTCGATTGCTCTAGAGTGGATGCTGACAGAGTTGCCCTGAGCGCGGAGCGTTCTGATTCGCTATAGTCTCGACTCAACTTTGTATCAAGCATCAAGCCCGGATTAAACGCATTCACTGTAATCTTCGACTGCTGCTTTTGCAAACGGCGCGAAAGCTCATAAGTACAGAGCAAGTTGCAGAGTTTGGAAGTGGTATAGCGCACCCGCCCAACCGTTCTCATGTCCATCTGATTATCATCACCCGTCGGAAATGCTAGAGCGTTTGCATCCTGATAGTTTGGGTGAGGCATTCCAGTATTTGTTTCTGGATTGTGGGTATCACTACTGACAAATACAATGCGGGAGCGCTCACTTAAGTGTGGCAGCAGCAAATTGACAAGTAGAAAGTGTCCTAGATGGTTTACGCCAAAGGTCATCTCGAATCCATTTTCTGTGTAGCGTGTGCCTGAAACGATTTGAACTCCTGCATTACACACGATCGCTTCTAAAGGGGGATGTTCTCTGGTCTGGAAATCTTGCACGAACTGACGCACGGATGCCAGAGATGCCAAATCAAGGGTCATCCCTTCAATAAAAGAATAGTTCGTTTCAGCAGTCAATTGTTGAACCGCTTCTTCAACTCTGGGCAGATTTCGACTGGCGATGATAATGTGCCAGTCTTGTTTAGATAGTGCGATCGCTTGGGCGCAATAGTATCCCAGGCCACTATTACCCCCTGTAATGATCACCGTTTTACTAGCTTTAATTGGAGTTTGCATCATGTTCAGCCTGTAAATTGAAAACCTATGTCAAACTTAAAGGATGGAGCATACTCCAATGTCAAGCAGAAATCTTCAATCTCATCAGCGATGTATGTTGATTAGCGAACTCTCTCAGAAAGTAGGACTCTCGAAAGACACGATCCGTTTTTACGAGAAGGCTGGACTTTTAGACTCAAGCAGCAAGCGTTCAGAGAATAACTATCGGAATTACAGTGATGAAGCAGTCTCACGTTTAGAGTTCGTGCAGCATGGAAAAGCCCTTGGATTTACGCTCAGTGAAATAAGGAAAGCTCTCAATGAGTGGGACACCTCTTCAACTGAAGATAAGCTGCGGAGCATTCGCAATAAGATTGCAGAAATGGATGAGAAGATTGGGCAGTTTCAAGCGTTTAAATCTCATCTGGTCGAGAAGCTCAAACGGATGGAAAGCACAGACAGGCGCGTAGCTTTAAGGGCTACTAACCGCACAGATTAATGGTGTTTGCAGAGAATGCTTTTCTATGCAATCAATATCAGCACCATTGGCTATTTTACGCGCAATTCCTGCCATATTGCCCTGCTGCACATAAATATAAATTTTTTGCATAATTTTTCTGAGTTAACTGATCAACAAGAAAGTCGCGGATCTGAATCACCGACTGATAGCGAGTCATCTTACTCTGTAAGAGTTGCAAGCTACGCTTTTAGCGTCTCGTAGAGAGGTCTTAATTCAGAATAGCTGAATTCTTCTTCAACAGCGCTGAAATCAGAACTGATGATTTTTGGTTTTGACTCGCTGATACAGTTCTTCCATTGTTTCAATAAAGGAAGCATCATTGTGCCAGAAATCAGGAAAATCCCCTTGTTTCTTAATCAAAATTGCACAGATACTACTTGGAGTCGCCACTTCAATAGTTTGTGGTAATCGCTTTGTACCTAACCAAAATTCTCTGGTATTTGGCATTTGGTTAAGAGATTGCTTTTCTAGCTTAGTGTACAGCGAATTAGAAAGTTCTAAAGGAATTTCCTTAGTATTCAATTCCTCAGATAGAGCTTTTCCTAAAGGAGAATCAGCTAATTTGGCTTGAAGTTCTGCTTTCGATAATCCCCGTAATTCAAATAACAACCAGGGATTATTATCTAATTGAGAAGCCACTAAATAGTAAACTCCAGCAATGTGCTTACAGGGATTAGCATAATCTGGGCAAGAGCATTTAGTTTTGAAATCCTTACTACTATGAGGTAATAAATGTAGTCCCAAATTAGAGAAAGTATCTTCAATATTTTCCGGGACTTCATTTAGAAGCAATCGAGAAATGATGCTGGCTTTAGAAGAAAGTTTTTGGATAGCTTCATTCCAACGGGTTTTAGCAATAGGTGTAATCTGAATCTCTATATTATAAGTTGGTTCTTTGTAGACTCCAAAATAGGGATTAACTGAGCCTCTGACTTTGGCAGTAATTTTATTTAAGTCAATCTCAAAGCTTTTGACTTTACCACCGCTAGCATAAGACCGTCCTCTTTTGAGTCGGTTATCATCTGTAAAAGCTTCTAGTGCTTGAATAAAGCGATCGCCCCACCAAGTCCGACTAAATTTAGCCATAATATCTACTCCAAAATTGCACTCTTGTTCAATGAAATCAACCGCTTAAAGGCTTCATTATCTAATTCTGTGAGCCAAGATTCATCGCTACCAACAACAGCATTAGAGAGTTTTTTCTTATCCTCAATCATTTGGTCAATTCTCTCTTCTAAAGTTCCAATGGCAACAAATTTATGCACAAAGACATTCTTTTTTTGACCAATACGGAAAGCACGGTCAGTTGCTTGGTCTTCAACTGCTGGGTTCCACCAACGGTCAAAGTGAAAGACATGGTTGGCTTTCGTGAGGGTGATACCTACGCCCCCTGCTTTTAAGGAAAGGATAAAAACCGATGGTTCTGTATTTGGGTCTTGAAATTCGGTAATCATTTGTTCCCGGCGTGGGCGACTGGTACCACCATGCAAGTAGTAAGTATTGCAATGCAGACTATGTTTGAGATGTTTCTCAATCTTTTCACCAACTTCCGTAAACTGACTAAAAATGAGTAAGCTTTCTCCCTCAGAAACTGCCTCCTCAACCATCTCTGCTAACCGACTGAGTTTGTGGGAACGTAGTGGTGAAAAATCACTCCCATCTTGCAGAAATTGGGCTGGATGATTACAAATCTGCTTCAATTTCATCAGGGTTGAAAGAATCAATCCTTTGCGTTGAATTCCCTCTGCTGATTGTAATTGTTTTTCTACATCTAGTACTACCACTTCATAAAGCGATGCTTGCTCTTTGGTCAGGTTGATGTAGAGTTTTTGCTCAACTTTATCTGGCAAGTCATTAATAATAGATTGGTCAGTTTTTAACCTTCGCAGAATTAGAGGTTCTACCAGTTTTTTCAAGGTGGCAGATTTCACGCGGTCATTGTCTTTTTGAATCGGAATCTCGAAGATTTTCCGAAACTGGGCTTCTTTACCCAAGTAACCAGGATTGAGAAAATTAAAAATTGACCATAAATCCAGCAAGCGGTTTTCTACAGGAGTTCCTGTTAATGCCAGCCGATGTTTAGCTTTTAATTTTAAAATAGCTTTAGTTTGGGCAGCTTTCGGATTTTTAATATTTTGTGCCTCATCCAGTACTAAACGTTGCCACTCGATGCTGCTCAATAACTTTTCATCTTTGCGGACTAGAGTAAAGGAGCTAATTATCACATCGTTTTGTTGACAAGCAGCTTTGAAATCAGCTAGATTTTGCAGCCTAGTGCTACCATGATGCACCATAGTTTTTAAATGAGGTGCAAATTTGGCAATTTCTTTCTGCCAGTTGCCAACAACAGAAGTCGGAGCAATTAATAGTGTAGGCAGGGCAGATAAAGAAGTAATCTTTTCACCTACTTTCAGAGCTTCATTTAACTCCTTCTCTTGCACTAATCTGGCAATCACCTGCACGGATTTACCTAAACCCATATCGTCTGCCAAACAGCCATTTAATCCCAAATTTTCCAGATATTGTAGCCAGGAAACACCACGCTTTTGATATTCTCGGAGCGTGCCTTGCAGATTATCAAGTTCAGAAATTGGCTCTAGGCGACTTTTATCTTGTAGCTTTGCGATCATCTCTGACAAAGCTTCATCATGTTCAATTTCCCATTCTGACCCCAATTCAGCACTGCGTTGTAGAAACTCCAGTAAGGTCATCTGGGGTTGTTCGTTACCGTGGGACTGCCAAAATTCGAGTAACTGCTGCATTTTATCCCGGTCTAATTCCATCCATTGACCGCGAAAATGCACCAAGGGAGTTTTAGCATTAATCAGTTGTTCCCATTCAATAGGTGTGACAGTTTGCTCCCCAATCGCTAACTCATATTGATACTCCACCAGTGAGTCTAAGCCGAAATAGCTTTTTGTTTCCCCTTTCGTTGCAGCAAGTTTGCTACCCGATGCTTTGAGGCGAATTTTGGCGCGGCGACGACCTGTGGGAGTATACCAAGCAGGTACAATTACTTTGAATCCTGAGTCTTCTAACACCCAAGCACTTTCAGTAAGGAAGTCAAATGCTTCATCTAAGGTAAGTTGCATTGCGATTGGACTCGCTGTTTCCAACCCAAGCCAGAGTTTGGGATACATCCTGGCTGCATAACCCAGATTCAGCAGCAAATTTGTTTCAAAATCTTTACCAAAATCTTTATGTACAGCAGCTTTGGAAAATTGATTCATTGTCCAGTAGTCTGCTAACGCTAACTTCAAGGATGGATCTTGTTTACTGGCTACTAGAAATTGAATTTGCCAATTGTCTATTTGTGACGATGAAGGAGAATGTAACTGGAAGCACAGATGAAAAGGTGAATCAGATTGAGTACGAGTAATTTTGGTTTTCCATACCAACCATTGCTGATATTCCTCAAGGGCAGTATTTGTTGTGAGTGGGTTATGCTGACGAGGATAAAAGCAAGATTCAATTAGAGAATCAGCAATTTGTTTGTCAAAAGCGGCTGTAGATGGGGTGTGAGTTACTAAATCGTGAAGTACATATTCGGAAAAGTGACGCAATAGTGTTTCTTGATCAAAAAACTCAATAGGATAGCTAATTCTTGCTTTCCCTGCCACACATATTAGTGGCATATAGTCAATATATTTAAGAATATTTGCTTCATATTGTTCGGAAATAATTTCCCAGGTGGCATAAATTTCAAATGCTGCTTTATCAGTCTTGCTTTTGCCTTTTTTCTTCGGATTTTCCGATGATAACTGTCGATATTTTAGTGCGGGAATAAATTGGTCTTTGAGGATTACTTGTTTAAAACTTTGAGTGTAATGATACCAAAATAATAAATCTGAACCAATTTGAAACTTCTCCGCATTATATATTGCTAAAAAATGGATATCTTTAAGTAGTTTAATAA
>JADEXV010000100.1 GCA_015206945.1 Nostocales cyanobacterium LEGE 12452
GGTTCGGAGGGTATCGTGACTTTCGTAGCGTAATAGGAATGCCAGCTCTTGATAAGGTAATATTCACTTCTTCTTACGCTCTATTGGGTGCATAGTATTTATTTGATACTTGCATAAGGAACTTATTTAATATTTATAACATAATTAATTAGTTAAATCTTTATAATTTTGTGTCAGAGGATAAATAATCTTCTTATATTTATTTATCTTAATATCTTGATAAAAGATATTAGCTATTATCGGATTTATCCAATTTATCTATAATAGAGATGCTTTCTTTTAACCAATCAACTTTATGTCCAACACAGATACTAATTTTCCTCAACTCTTTCAACCCAAAAGTCAAGTTAATGAAGATAACGAAAATCCCACCCTATTAGCCAATCGCCTAACTCCCACTGATGACCAAATCAAAGACTGGCTACAGTCACCACAAATCAAACAGTGGCTTACAAAGCTACTAATGGGCATACCGAATAATCTCAAGACAGAAGCGATAAATACCATAATCAAGAATGTTATACAAAACCCAGACAAAGACTCTCAAGTACAGTTCGGTAGTTCAACTATTGGAGTTGATGTTTTGCGCTGGCAGCTTTGGGCATCCTATAAATTACCTTACGCCAGTGGAATCAAAACTCCTGATTGCCCCTATACTTTGAAAAAACATTTGGATGCTTCTGACTAACTTGCCGGATGACCGAACAATTCGCACTCTTGCTAACGCCCCGCTCCGCTAACGCAGTGACGCTCCTTCTCTGCGAGACGCACTCGCGTTCGTCGCTAACGCAATTCGCTTTTTCCGACGTACTTGTATTGAATATGTGATTTTCCATTACTCATATCTAACTACGGTCGCATCCAACCAGGCTACTCTTGAAGTACACTCTAAATAGTTCTCAGTTATCAGTAAATAGTTAAACCTGGGACTACGATTTAGTTAACAATGGCTGATAATTTTTAGCTTTACCGCTACTCCAGGTCAAACGCATCTAAATTACTCTTGATCACAACCAATGTAAATGCCTGTTTACGTAATTATAACTAGCATGGGCATCGCTATGCAGGAAAACTTTCTGCATTATGTTCATCTAGGTAAATAGGCCAAATGAACGCAATGCTAGACTATATACTAACCTAGACAAGTATCATGATGCAGCACGAGCGACGTTAAAGTTGGATTTTTAACTGTGTAATTTCTGACATCAAAAACTAATTTGCCATTCGCTAAAGTCCCTTCGTTCATCAGTGAGCATCTTGGCGTTCGTAAATAGAATTCATTAAAGTAAAATGGCACATCAAATTGGGATAATCTCTTTTAGTCGTAAATATTTTTACCCCTGACCAAGATGCCAGCGCCTTTAAAAGTTGACCTGTCACCAATAGAAGATCAAACCCTACTAGCACTCACTCAAGCAAAAGGTATACCACCAAGAACTCAAAGTCGTGCCACTGTACTACGCTTATCAGCCGCTGGATGGACAGTGCTAAAGATCGCACAATACTTAAAATGGCATCCACAGACTGTACGCGACACAATTCATCGCTGGTACTGGGGCAAACTCGATAGTTTGTGGGATTGTTCGCGTCCGGGTCGCCGTCGCCGATGGCATAACCCAAATATTAAGTCTCTGCTTCAATTCAAAATCTCTTTATTTAGCTATCAACTTATTTTTATTTTATTTTCTTACATCTCTTACATCTATTTAATGCTATTTCTCCACAGTCATGGCGTTTCTACTACTTATGCAGTCAGAATTTACAGGCATTACTTGGATGAAGCACTCGCTACTCTCACCAGCAATCCCTACCAGTTAGCTGCTGACATCTACGGTATTGGTTTTCTGAGAACTGATAAAATTGCCTTTAATTTAGGAGTTGCGCCTGATAGTCAGTTCCGTTACCGTGCTGGTTTAATTCATGTTTTGAACGAAGCTGCTGCTGATGGGCATTGCTATTTACCCCAGCCAAAACTCATTGAGAATGTGATCAAACTGCTGACTACAGCAGATCACACACCCGAAGAAGATGCCCTCGCTGATATTATCAAAGACATGGCACTCAAGGATGACTTAATCCGCGAGAAAAGCGAAGACCAAACGCTGCTATGTTATCTACCAACGTACTTTCACTCCGAACAGAACCTTGCTCAATTAATACAATCTAGATTTTGCCAACCAGTTGCACAAGATATGCCTCGTGTTCGCGCCTGGATTGAGCGCTTCACCAAGAGTCATAAAATCAAACTTTCACCACAGCAACAGCTAGCGGTAGAAATGGCTGCATATTCAAGGGTAATGATTCTTACTGGTGGCCCCGGTTGCGGTAAAACTTTCACCACCCAGACCATAGTCTCTCTGTGGAAAGCAATGGGCAAATCTATCGCCTTCGCTGCGCCAACTGGACGCGCTGCTCAACGCCTGAGTGAAATCACACAACTCGAAGCCAAGACCATACACTGCTTGTTGGAATTTGACCCAAAGACAATGGGCTTCAAACGCGATAATCAAAACCCTTTACCCCATACCGCAATTGTCGCGCTAGAAGCTAGTATGCTTGATTTGTTTCTGGCATCTTCTTTGTTAAAGGCGATACAATACGGTTCCCAACTACTGCTAGTAGGTGACATTGACCAGTTACCCTCTGTGGGCCCGGGTCAAGTCCTTGCTGACTTGATTAATTCTGGTCACGTCCCAGTGGTGCGGTTGACCAAGGTATTTAGGCAAGCCCAACAGAGCGCAATTATCACCGCTGCTCACCAAATTAACCGAAGCCAGTTTCCCACTATTGAACCGATTTCCGATAATCCCGTGTCTGAGTGTCTGTGGCACGGCGGCGGTCATCACCCCAAACATGGTGTTAAAGCAATATCCGAAATCATTACAGACTTGATTCCCCGCCTGGGTTACAATCGAGCTACTGATGTGCAAGTGCTTTGCCCCATGTCGCGGGGTTTGCTTGGGACTCGTAACCTCAATACCGTATTGCAGCAGTTGATTAATCCGCCCAGTCCCGACAAAGTAGAGATTACCAGGGGCGGGAATTTATTACGAGAAGGCGATCGGATCATTCAACTGACTAATGATTATAATCACGAAATTTTTAATGGCGACTTCGGAATTATCAAGGCCATTGATCTTGAAGAGATGGAAGTTACTGTACAGTATGATAAGCATACTGTCGTTAGAACCAGAGCAGACTTAAATCAAATTGCCCTCGCCTGGAGCTTCACCATTCATCAAAGCCAGGGTTCAGAATATCCGGTAGTAATTCTGCCAATTTATACGCAGCCTTATATGATGTTGTCTCGTAAACAGTTGTACACAGCATTAACTTGTGCCAAGCAGTTAGCGATTGTCGTTGGTTCCAAGAAAGCGATATCCAAGGCTTTGCGTTCTACTGACGACCAACCGCGATATACGCGATTACAGCAGCGGTTGGAAAGCGCTTTTTTGCACCCGACGATTGCAATTTAGAAATGTTCAACTTAACAATTTTACCCGGCTTGCAGTTGTTGCTCTCAATCAAGAGTGAGAAAAGAAGTAGCTTACTGGGCAAGAAAGATAGCTTTTAACCTGTGATTTTGAACCTTTGATTTTGAACCTTTGGAATAAAATCAAGGCTAAAACTGCCCAAAAGCCTTGCTATTAAAGGTTAATTCCGAATTTTCCTTTAAAGTTCAGCATAACATCTACGGAAGAGCCAAAACTTTTTACTTCTTACTTCTCTAGCTCCCGTTTGCGGTTCTAGAAAAAAAGTGTCTTAAACACAAAGCAATCAAACCACTCTCAAAAAATAAACTAAAAATGACTCTATAGTTTTATGGCGTGATAGCGCTGAAAAATCAGTACACTGCGGTGTAAATAAACCCCCTATCCCGATTGGTACTGAAGCAATATTAGTAGGAGAGAATTTTGTACAAGTTCTTTAAAATAAGCACTTTTGTCCATTTTTTTAAACCAAATACTACATTTGTAGTATTTGTATATCGCATTTGGAGGACACTCTTTGACCTCTTGTATCAGTTATTAACTATAAAGTCATTTTTAGTTTATTTTTTTCACCTACTTTTAGGTTTTTCAAAATAAATACCCTGCTGAACAATTGCATAACAGTATTGTGTTTGTCACGCTCCTCAGTATTAGAGGTGTACTATACGCAAAAATCGAGAAATTTTCAGTCGCTTGAGGGTGAGTTGAAACGCCCATTTTAAAGGACAATAAAAATCAGACACTATAAAACCAGACGAAACTACACTTGTGTCTGATTTTTAAGGGAGTAATAAAAATGACACTCTCTCTTGTCCACATAACAGCCCATAGAAAGGCGATCGCTTCCTTGCCAGTAGCGCAGGCGGAGGCGAAGTTAATTGCGCTGTGGTTGGAAGGAAAAGCAGAGTCATCTATCATCTCTTACCGACGGTACACGAGGCGATTTCTGGAATTTTTGGACAAACCGCTCAAAAAAGTGACCTATGAAGACTTGGTAGAATACGCTAGTTCTTTTGGGGGCAATGCTCTTAGTACAAAACGGATATATATTGCCGCAGCTAAAAGCTTGATTAGTTTCGCTCATAAAATTGGATATCTCCCTTTTAATGTGGGTATGGCACTAAAACTCGGTGAATTGCCAGATGTAATCAACGAACGCTATCTGGATGAAGCTGATATTAAATTGTTGGTACGGGCAGCTTCTAAGCATTTGGCTGATGCGAAAACTCCCAAACGACAGTACACAGCCCTACGTAATTTGTTGATTATCAAACTGCTGTATCAGGCAGGGTTACGGGCAAGTGAAATCTGTGATCTGACTTGGGGAGATTTGACACCCCGTGGTGACAGTGGTCAAGTTTACGTGCGAAAAGCCAAGGGCAGCAAAAATCGGACAATTCTCATCAAGCAGAAACTCTGGACGGAATTAATGGAGTTCAAAGCTTCGGCTCACTCCAATCAAGCAGTGTTTCCAAGTCAAAAGGGGGGACACCTCGACCGTCAAAACTTGCACCCGATTGTCAAAGCGATCGCACTCGAAGCCGGATTAAGCGAACTGGTTTCGGCTCACTGGTTACGTCATGCCCACGGCTCTCACGCTATTGAGCGCGGGACTAATCCAGTGCTGGTGAAAGAAACTTTGGGTCATGCCAATTTAGCCATCACCGATCGCTATCTCAAGGCTAGACCCAATGATAGTAGCGCTTTAAACTTGATGGATCTTTAACATTTTGCATAACTTGTGATGTGGGCAGCACAAATTGGAACCAGTGGCATCAATTGCTACCGGAAACGAAACAAAAAACAGCTTTCAAATGCTAAAGGGATTTTTCCCTAGCCAGCCCCCTCCATAGGCAACACTTCTTCAGAGAGCCATTCATAAAATTCAGGAACTTGAGCCTCCACAAGTCGCAGTTCATTTGCCGCGATCGCCTCAAGTTCCAGTACTGTCTCCCAGCGCAAATCACTCTGCCATCGCTTGAAAATGCCTTTAATTGCCTCAACTCCACGAGAAATACCAGAGCGAAGTATTTCTACGCAGTGGAGTAGCGTAATGCGATCAGTGAAGAGGGCAGAGGGGAAAGAACTTGTACAAATTTCTTCTTTGTTCCTCAACTCGTCTGCTCGTCTGCTCCTCTGCTCCTCCGCTCCCCTGCTCTCATCTGTAGTATCCTCCCCCTGGCAATGGGAGTTCCCTATAGCATCAAGGGGGGGGGCGGATACGGGTTGCTGATTAGGGTTTACACTATGCACAGCAGGGGTTTGAGCAGCATAATAGGTTCGATTTTCTTTTTGATTACGCTTCCTTTCACGATGAGCAATTACATGCATTGCAAATTCCAATTGCTCTTTAGATAAAGAGAAAAGTTTCACCTGTTGACCTCGCTTACCCTGCTTACGGAAGCTCAGTTTTAGCCCCAGCTGCTCGACTAAAGTTCCTAGCAACCAAATAGGCTTACAGTCTAGGGGAATAGTAAACCCAAGAATTGCTTTAACGTGAGCAGCACAATGTATAGCGATCTCCCTCATCTTGAGTAAGGTGGTATCCGAGGCAGTAAATTCTTCACCCCTCACTAAAGAAGTGAGAATCTGATGCAGCCCCAGGTTAAATCTAGCAAGCCAGCGTGCCGAGTAATTGCCCCAGTCGATGCACAAAGGGAGATTGTCGCGCTCGGTGCGGTCTTTTTGGGTGACAATTGTTGGTGGGGTAGGATAACTTTGCCCAGTTTTGGGGTCAGTAAACGATTCTTCGGGTGCGGCTAAAATGGCCTCAAGTCCAGCGATTGCTCTAATTAAGCGACCACCTTTATCCATTTCTACAAGTGATTCGGTTACTTCGATGCCGTAAGAATCAGAAATGCGAAACTTTTCACATTCAAAAATTTCATTAGGGTCAAGGTAATCTTTGCTCTGACGGGCACGGTACTCACTCAAAGTAATATTCTTAGCCTTGGCAACAGCCGAATTGTGGGCACTATCCAAAGCTTGTGCTGCTGCTTTAAGACTTTCAAGGGATTGAGGATCTGAATCACTGCCCACATATATAAATGTATTGCCCATTTCGGTGAGGAGCGATCGCAAATCATCACGCAGATTATTGAGAGAATAGTGGCGGTTAGCCATAATTTGGCAGTAAGCCTCAAGCGCCCAATCTTTCTCTGCGCCCCGCTTACCCGTTTCTCTGTCAATCCGCAACAGAAAAGCGGTCATTTCATTGGTTTGGAGCAAGCGCTCTTTAATCTTGGATGCGTTTGTATCCTTGTAACCAAAGGGGGGACGTGGGGCCACCCAAATATGAAACGGGACTTTCGGGCGATAGCGGTACAACTGCTGGGCGCATTCAGTAGCAGTTTGGGAAACGCCGTGAAACACACCAAATACTAAATCAAAATGATACTCAGAAATATCGACACCAGTACCGAGACTGGGAGAGGCGAACAAGGCATCAAAGTTTTTGACGGCGTTGGTGATATCTTTGATGAAAGCGACATTCTCATCACTGCCAGAATTGTCAGAGTGAACCGACCAGATACGATATTTTTTTTGTGTATGTGATTTTTCGGAGTTAGATTCTTCGTAGTTGATTGTAAAGGATTTGTCGAGTTTTTTGATAAAACGCTTACTGTCGCTGGCAACCATAACTTTTTCTCCAAGCATCAGCGCTGCCGAGATTTGGGCGACTATGGCGCTAGAATTATCCCCCTCGTACCAATAAATTGTGCGTGAACCGTTTCGCCACTCGTTTTTAATGATGTACGGAACTTCCTCTTTTGGTCGCATTGCAAGAAAGAAGTTTACCGTTAAATCGTGCATGTGTGCATCAGCGATGACGACCAATGGCGCATTGTATACTATATATTCCAGTACCTCCAAAATGGCGGCACGGTGCTGTTTGCAAGTATTACTGTGTAGTAGGTGGGTGAGGTATTGGCAGGCTTCATCTATAAATATGCAGCCGTAGGTGAGAGACTGAGTATTGAGTTTGTGCAAGCTGTCAATAGTAATACTAAGGGCTTGGGCCTGGGCTAAACCTGTGTAACCCAAGTCGGAGTACATCGCTGTTTGCAAGCGTTCGGCAAGATTTTTCAACAAGTTAACCCGATGTCCATTGTTGAGAAATCTGGCATCAGGATTTTGGTCACGCCACCAGCGCATGAGTTGGGTTTTACCAGTGCCCATATCGCTCCAGAGTACGACTAGTCCTGATTTTGGGAAATTGAAGGTAGGGGATTTCTTCGATTTGTCTGAATCAACTCCGCCAGAATCCGTAGACTCCTTCTTTCTTTGATGTCCTTTTATAGATGGCGTGAAAAGTTGTTCCTCTTCAGGATCATAAAGCTCAGGCACTCTTAAGTATTTTTCTTCAAGTTCAGGAATGCACAAAGCCTCAGAGAGATACTTGACATTAATAGTGACATCCGGCTGGTACTTGCTTAACCCCCATTTTTTAGCCCGATACGAGCGCTTGTAATCAGCAAGTGATTTAGCATCATCGATGATTGCGGTCAGCAAAGCGTTAGCATCTTCGCCCTGCGCCACAACAAAATCATCAACACCTTTTTCTGGGCCTGGTAAGAGCGCAACTTCAGATTCACAACCAGCCGATTCGATTGCTTTTGCAGTGCGAACAGTGGCTTGGTAAACCGACCACCTGGTTTTAGAAGAAGTTTCGTAGTCAAAAAGAATTATGAACTTGCGCCCCGCCTGAGCCATTGGTACTAAGTCAGGATGCAACCGTTCATCAAAATCCCGTCTTCCGACGCGCCCGTTCCAAATTCCCGGAAGTGCGATCGCTGCAAACCCTAAACTCAGCAAGCAGGCCGCTTTTTTTTCGCCCTCGCATAAGATAACTGGAATCTCTGGATGCTGCTTTACCCACTCCCAAAATATTAGTGGATTGAGTTGATCCAGTAAGCGCAATGCTAAAAGTGAATGATAGCGCTTAATTAAATAACGTTTTGCTATTTTGTCCCAGATGGGGTTAGCCACATCAAAGTAGGTAACGCGGTTGGGGGTTTTGGGGGGTGACTCGTATTTGACGGGTTTCCCTTTTTGCCAATCAATGCGAGGAGAGTTGGGCTTGATCCTTCCCCACTCCATTGGTTGCCAGTTTTTGAATGGGTCAAGTGACTGAATCCACGTCCCACCTAGTAATAGGTGCTGATACATTTTGATGTATCCATCTGTTACCCGACCCGCATTCTTACGTGGGATTTTATCAGATATGAACAGGAAATCATAAACTGATTCTCCCTCTACATGGAAAAAGTTGCGCTCAATCAACGCCGGATGAATGGCGCTACCAGCTAACAACTCATGGTATTCCGCAGCCGTGAGATTGTTTGGATATTCAGTTGTCGCTGAATTCATCGGTTCTCTCCTCGGAATTTTTTGGGGAGAACTCTTTCAAGCTGCGAAACTCTTGCTCTAGCCTGGATATGCCAAAAATTTCCCTTCGTCACAGCACAAAATTGCCATGCGAAAGCTGTACTCAACCCCATGCGCTCTAACACTGCGCTCTTGGGGCGTTCTCTGTTTGTCATGATATTTTCCCCTGATAACTCGGTTTACAAGTTCAGAGGGGGTTGTATCAGTTATCAGTCAACAGTTAACAGTTATCAAATAAAGGTCTACTCCCTACTGATAACTGGTAACTGATAACTGTTATTCGCGCTACTACTGCTTTTAACTACAAAATTCGGGATATTTCTTAACCAAACTTAACTTTACCTAAAATTTATGAATTTCGACAGCAAAAACACACCGCAGGGAATGGACTTTCCAGGCGGCAGACCCTATAATGGATCTGGTAGCGCGGTAAAAACTCTAGGACAATTTAGTAGTCGCACCAGTGGCCAAACTTTAGCGACAACTTCTTTTGTTCCTTCGAGATCAAACCCGCTCTAGATCAATATGAAATTTGCAATACGTAGAAAGCGCGACTCCCTAGTGGCGCTTTCTGCATTAAACAGTTGTACTGTTGTATCTTCACCTCCATGCCTCCTTTCAATTAGCTTGATTTTACAGAAGTTCTGGTTGTCTTACTCAGTTGAGGTAAGAGCTTTAATTAAAATGTATTAGCAGAAGATATTTGGTTTAGGTTAAGATACCTAGACACAAGCTTTTCAAAACAAACCCATTGAGTTAATCAGTGATCAAAAATACCCGCAGGCGGTGTTCCTTCGTTGACGTTGGTCAACTTCTTTCACACTTTTATGCTCAAACTAGACCGGATAATGTACTAGAGATGCGTTAAATCTCCCTATTAAGATGTAGCATTTAAATCAATATACCCTAGAAAGGTAATTTGAGAACCTAGCTTCAGTTAATAATTGTGAATTTTGTAGATATTTTAAGTACTAGGGAGTAAAATACAACCTCATGTATACCTACTTACGTAAGGAAAAGTCGGCATGAATTCAAGCCAAGTTTTAGACGTAAAAAGAGTATTAGCAGTATTAGAAGAGCAAGTGTTTCAATCTACGGGAAGGTATTTAACAGAAGTAGAAAAAGTTCTTATTAAGGGAGTTTGGGATAGCAAAGATTATAAAGAGATGGCAAGTGATTCAGGGTATAACGCATACTATTTGCAGCAGAAAGTAGCTCCACCACTATGGAGTATGCTTTCAGTAATTATTGGTGATGGAGTGAAAGTAACAAAAATATCTTTAAAATCTATTTTGCTTAAGCTAGCAAAGAGCGATTATCTGAAGGAAGAGGCATCCAGATTGGATAACGATGGTTTCGTTGGCAATATTAGAATTTATGGGGAACTGCCTAAAATAAAATCTTTTTATGGACGAAAAGATGAGATTAACTATTTTAAGAAACAAATTACTCTATTTAAAGAGCGCTGTATAGTTTTTACTGGAGTTGGAGGAATAGGAAAAACTTTATTAGCCTCTAGATTGGTTGAAGAAATAATTTTTGATTCTTTAAGTAGTATATATGAATGTGTAATATGGAAAAAAATTAATCATTTGTTGTCAATTGATGAGTTAGTGATTGACTTAAATAAAAATTTTGAGGTAGATATAGAAGCAAGTAAAAATTCTTTTATAGATAGTATATCTTTACTATCAAAACAGCTTCACTTACATCGTTGTCTACTAGTAATTGATGGATTTGAAAAGCTATTGTTAGCAGATGATTTTGGAAAAAGATTACAATACGAAAAATTTCTTTTAAAACTTACAGAAGGGAAGCATGAAAGCTGCATTATTATAACAAGTCAGTTGCCTTTAAAAGAATTTGCTTCTGTTACTACAAGACTACCTATTCGCTCTTTCAA
Organism: Nostocales cyanobacterium LEGE 12452; assembly: GCA_015206945.1. Taxonomy (GTDB): domain Bacteria; phylum Cyanobacteriota; class Cyanobacteriia; order Cyanobacteriales; family Nostocaceae; genus Nostoc. The sequence continues at coordinate 10,783 of JADEXV010000100.1, forward strand.
ATTAGAAGGTTTAGATGTAAATTCTGGAATGCAAATATTACAAGAGAAAGGTTTAACTGGGCAGGAGTGTAAGCGATTAATTGAAAATTATTCTGGTAATCCATCAAGTTTAGAAGCGTTGGCTGACAGAATTAATCGCTTTTTTGAGGGGAGTGTAAAAACATTTTTTAAATATCAAACTACTATGATTGATCCTCAGCTTGAAACAATGCTACATCAGCAATTTGGACAAGTTGGACTTTTAAGTAATCTTCAAAGGCAAATAATGATTTATTTGGCAGAAGAAATGTCAGAAAACTCCACTCCCATTCAATTCTCTAAACTCATTGATAATTTAAAAGAGCGAGTAGATTTCAAGTTGTCAGTTTTTGAACTAATAACAGCAATAGAAGTTTTAGAACAACGCTCATTAATTGAAATTGCTGGTAAATCAAACAAACGAGAAGCTAGTTATAGTTTACAAGCATCTATTAAGAAGTATATTTTAGTTGATCCATTGGGATTAGTACATAAAATACCAGATACAATACAAACAAGGGAAGTTACCTTGTGGGCTACTGCATAAATCCTCTTTGCACCCAACGTCATAATCCTGATAGCGCTGAAAATTGTTTAGCATGTGGAAATCCATTGATAATAAACGGGCGTATTCGTTTGCTGCGCCCGTTGCGTTCTTTGGAGCAAAATCCATATACTTACACAGATGTCTTTGAAATTGAGGATATTGGCACAGAAGAACATCCTCAGCCTCAAATAAGAGTAATGAAAGTATTAAGATGGATTGATGATTCTAAGTTAGTTGAGCTACTTAAAAGAGAATCACTCATATTACAAATCCTAGACCATCCTGGAATTCCCAAGTCTAATAGGGAAGATTATTTCACATTTAGGCTGAATGATAATCTTCTAGAACTACATTGTCTAGTTATGCATAAGTTTGAAGGAGAGAACTTAACTCAGTGGGTACAATCTTATGGACGAATTAACCAAGAAATGGCTTATGAATGGTTATTGCAGTTGATGGAGATTCTTGATTTAGTTCATCGGTCTGGTTTCTTCCACAGAGATATCAAACCAGAAAACATTGTTCATCAACCCGATGGGAATTTAGCACTTGTTGATTTTGGTGGAGCAAGACAGCTTAGTAGAACCTACTTTGCCAAAGTTAGTACCAGTGGAGGAACTACTACAGGATTCGGTAATGGTTACGAAATAACTGCTGTTAGGACAGCTTGTTACTCTCCCTTAGAGCAAATTCATGGACAAGCCGTACCACAGTCAGACTTTTACGCTTTAGGTAGAACTTTTGTTTACTTAGTCACAGGTATTTCTTTAATTGAAATCAAAATGGACGAGCAGACAGGAAGACTAATTTGGAGAGATAAAGCACTTCACATAGATAAATTTCTGGCTGATTTACTTGATGATATGATGGCTCCTTTTGTTGGGCAACGCCCACAAAATACTCAAATAATAATACAGCGTTTGGAGCGCTTACCTAATCAATCAAAGCTTAATCGAGTAATTAAATCAAAGCCGTTTCAACTTAGTGTGTTTGTATTAGGTTTATTAAGTATTGTTGGTTTGATATATGCATCTTTACCTCTAGTAGCAAAATATTATTTAGATTCCGGTAAAAATGCTTATAAAGAAAATCAATTTGACCAAGCTGAGAAGGATTTTCAAAAAGCAGTATATTTGAATCCTAGCTTAAAATACACAGTAGCAGATTATTTTTTGATTCAAGGTAAAGAAGCTTATAAAGAAAGTAGGATTACCGATGCTGAAAAAGACTTTCAAAGAGCAATAAAATATGGACATAATTTAACTAATTCAGTCTCAACTTTTTACTTTGAGAAGGGTTTACAGCATCAAAATGACCCTAAGATTGCTAGAAAAAATTACGAGCTAGCTATAAAGTACAACCCGAATGACGATACTGCTTATAATAATTTAGCAATTGCGTGTCAGCAGTTATATGACTATAATTGTGTTAACAAAACTTACGAAATAATTTTTAAGTTAAAGCCTAACAAATGGGAATCACATTACGGATTAGGTGATTTTTATGATGGACAGGGAGAATATGATTTAGCAGAAAAGCAATATGAAATCGCTATTAGAAGTAGCGATAAAGCTATGTTTGCTGTTGCGGCTTTAGCAAGATTGAAAAATAAAAAGGGTGATTATAGAGCAGCAGCTAGTTTAGCTTTAAAAGGTTTGCAGAAAACTAACAATCGGGAATTACAAGCATCGTTGTATAAAGATTTAGGATGGGCAAGGTTAATGGAAAATAAGTTAACTGAAGCCGCAAAATATCTAGAAAAAGCGACAAAGTTAGATAGCGAAAGAACAGATGCATATTGTTTGCTATCTCAAGTAGAAGAATCATTAGGTCAATTTAATTACGCCAGAGCTTATATAGATGCTTGTATCTTGACTAAATCTAGTCTACCAGAAGTGTTTCGTTGGAGACAAGAACTGCTAGATCGCATACTTGATAAATGATAAGATGCTCAAGCCATTTATGTTTGTAAAAGAATGAAAAAGCTGATGTCTTTTTGGGGAATGTGCTGTTTAACTTCTCTAATACTAATTCATCTACCATTGCTAGCAAATGTACCGCTCATAAGAGTAAGAAGAAATCAGGTTCATTGTGATCCACAAATGGGAAGGATAATAAGTAAGGGTAACAAGCACTTGTCAGCAGGGAGCTTAATTTGTAAGGGAGATACAATAGAAGTTGTGAATGGTGATTATGTAGAAATTTTATGTTTTAGTTCTGGAAAGATTTTAAAATTATCTAGTGGAACTATTCCTCTTGATAAATGTGCAGAGCCTGACGAAGCCTTATCCGCTTGCAATCCAACCAATACTAATGCGTGTCACATACGAAAAGGTGGCACAGAAGGGAGCGATGAGCCAATAATCATTTCTCCTTATAGCACATCAACATTGAATTCTCGTCCAGAAATAACTTGGACTGCTGTTAAGGGTGCTACTTCTTACAAAGTCAAAGTAAAAAGTTACCAGTTTGGGTGGGAAAAAGTTGTAAATCAAACTTGGCTTACCTACCCAAGTGATGAAAAAGAATTTCAACCTGGGACTCCATATACAATATATGTTTTTGCTTATAAAGATGGTGAAGCTTTTAGCTATGATGAAACGTTTGTGGACGTATTGTCTGTAGCTTACCAAGAACAAATTGCACAAAATATTAAACGGATCAAAAACTTAGGTCTACCTCCAGATGAAACTATTCTTGACGTAGATGCTATTTATACGGCAGAAAATCTTTTAAATGAAACAATTGAGATGTTAAAAACGGCAACAGCAACTAATAGGCGAAATCCGACTCTTTACAGAGTACTTGGCGATCGCTATCTGAAGGCCAAGTTGCCAAAGGAGGCGAAATCCGAATACATCAAGGCAGCTGAGTTAGCGAAAAGCAGTAAGAATTCCAAAGAGTTACAAAAAGCCCAATCAGGGCTAAAATCAGTGGAATTTTACAACCAGATTCCAACCAGGAGGAACCCACCCCAATAATAAGCCTTCTTATATTTAGAATTTGACAGTAAACTCAATTGCGCCTGACGTAGTGCTTCTGCTTTTGGCAAGCCACTGTTCAAACCTTTATAAAATTCTTGCATAAGCAAAGCGGTGGAATCGGCATCCACGCGCCACAGAGTAGCAACAGTACTACGCGCTCCTGCGGTAGCAGCCATTCCTGCAATACCCATTGCTGACTGCTTGTTGCCTTTAGCTGTTTCGCAGGCGCTGAGAACAAGTAACTCAATTGCATCTTGACTATTTTCAGTTTTACCTCTGATTAAGCTGTCAAAGTCCCTAATATTAATTAGCTTGTCATAGGCAACCAGTACTGTTTTGAGTGGGTCAGAACTAAATTGACCGTGGGTAGTAATATGTACAATAGGAAAATTATTTTGAGTTAGTTCTTCTTTAAACCTTTTAAGGGTAAACTTCTTGTCTAACAAGGCAACTGACGATTTAGTTTGTTTTTCTACATTTTCTATTTCTTGTTTAGATGGGAGCAAATTGTCCATATTTTTAGGTGCATTTGGATCTATAGAACTGGGGCTTAGTTTTGATAGTCCAGCTATTAAAGCTATCATCTGGTTTTCATTCAAGACTCTAGGTTGTCTAATTCTGGAACCTAAAGTTTCTGCAATACTGTAACGCTCTATTAAATAATGTTTTCCATCATATAACAATGCCATTGGTATGCTTTGGAAAGATTTATCTAAAGTGAATACGAGTGTTCCTGATGGGGGTAGATATGTTTGAATTGGTGCAATTAGCTTTTCATAAATTCCTTGAGAAGAAGTAGTAATGCTACTTTCGCTTACTTCAGAAAACTTTTCATTTTGTAAAGCTTCTAAAAGATGATCTATCTGGAATCGAACTAGTTTAGATTCAATAGAATGGTGGTGAAGAGAGCCATCTGTTGACTGAGCAATTACTTCTATAGTATTCCCTAAATCAATAATGTGAATTACTGTTGGGGCGCTATTGAGGTTCTGAAGCTGATTTAAAGCAACAAGGTCAAGCTTGCCACATTTGAGAAAGTTTTCTAACCGTGCTATCTGTAATTCTTCATTTATCTCTATTATTCTTTTTAAATCAGGATTAGGTGATGTTAAGAGCAATCGCATATAATTCCGATATGTCGGCTCCATTTCTGACTGAAAAGAGAACTGCAAATCTCCGTTAGTTGACAAAAGACTATCACGCACTTCAGCCATGTTTCTGATTGCAGCATTATAGTTCTGAATCGCTAACTCAGTTTTTCCCTGCTTTTGGTAAATTAGTCCTAACTGCTGCTGCCATTGGTAGGCGATATCCGAAGCCCGAATTGATTGAGCGAATCCTAAAGCCTTCTGAAAATATGCTTGTTTTTGTTCTGTTTGAGTTGATAATTTACCCAAAGTACCAAAACTATAGGATAACCATCGGATACTATTAATAGTTTCAGCCATTTTCAACGCTAATTTAGCATATCGAATTGCTACTGATTTCAATTGTTCATCTGGGATCTGGCTGAGGTTATTAGCAAAATTCAACCGAGCATGAATAGATGGCTCAGGTGATAACTCCAAAAAGGCAGAAGAATTTTCATCTATTTGATTTACCAATATTCGGATCTGTTGATTAACTTTCTGATGAAGATTCGCTTGATTTTGTTGATGACTGAGCCATTGTTCCCAACTGATCAGTAAAGTTAAGTGATTCAACTGAGCTTGCAGTTTAGCTGATTTGGAGATATTTGGTATGTTTTCTAGTGTTTGATAATACCAGAGTGATTTTTGCGCTTTTTGTGGAATAATGTTAGCAATCTGCTCTCGAAAAAGTGGTTCCTCTATCCAAGAATATTTATCTTGCAATTGCTGATAAATTGACTGTTCGATATTACCCAGAGACAGATAAATTCCACTAATCTTTGATGAGGATACAAGTTTTGCCAGCGTTAATGTTTCTTGTAGAACTGTTTCCGATTCATTTAACTGACCTAAAATCCGCAAGACTTCTCCTAGATTCTGTAATCCAAGCAAGTTAACTGATGTTGGTTTCTGCTTACCGATAACTGCCATCAGTTGCTCTTTTTGAGCAAGAGCAGGTTGCTGCGAAGTCGTGTCGCAAATACCTAGAATTGTATTTAACTTTAAAGCTTCTAAAAGTGTATTGCAAGCTTGTTTATGTAATCCTAATGCTTGAAAAGCAAGGTTTTGATTAATCAGGCTTTCCGTAATTCCCTCTTGATCGTTTAGTTGACGATAAATTTTCGTAGATTCCTGCCAAGTTTTTAAAGCTTCATTCGCCTGATCTAGAGCTAATTGTTCGTGACCTGAAGAAGTCAGGGATACCGCTTGATTTTTGAGAAATTCTTTTTCTTTTTTTACAGTCTGGGCAGGGGAAGATGATTGAATTAAAATTAGAGACAGCCCTAGAATGCCTGAAAAAAGATATTTAAAGCAACATTGAGGTGAGATCATTTTTATATCTTTTTACCACTGAGATTCTGAAAAACAAGAACTTGCAGACAGGGAAGCCTTATCCCAGGTTGGATTTGCTTGGTCTGTCGTCAAAACTAAATTTCCTTGAGAATCCCGAATCAAAACGTTGGCTTCTATGATTTGTGTAGCTTGGTTACTTATTAATGATTTTGGATTATGTGAATTATTAAAAGCTGGAACTGGAACAGAGTTACTTTGCTCAACATTATTATACATCAGGTTGTTAGGCTTAGATTGGAGATTGCGAGTACTACTAACTCGAAAACTATTTACTTCTGTGCCTACTCGTGCCTGACAAACTGGGGTGATTTCAGGAGTTATTGGAATTACTTCTGCTTTTAGTTGAGTAGGGGAAATGTTAGTATCAGCGATGTTATATTGAACAGTACCGTTAATTCCGTACTTGGAACTAGCTGTTATTAAGCTATTAAGGGAAAGGAATAGTCCCTTAGCATTAATTGTGATATTCCCACCACGACCCTCAAAGGCATTTGCGGTGATGCTGCTATTTTTTATTGCAACTAGGATATTTGTGTTGATAGTGATGTTGCCGCCGTCGCCATTACCCCCAGCAGTCGCAGTAATGATACTGTCACGTAATTGTAAGTCACCAGAGTGTAAGAAAATGTCGCCTCCTTCGCCATTAGTGCCCCTCTCTGTGCCAGCTGTGATAGTACCTCTGTCTAGATTGATACTGTCTGCGTTGATTCGGAGGGTTCCTGCATCTCCTTGTCCTGGCTGAAAGTTGAGATTTTTTGGAATTTTTTCACCACCAATATTTACTCTCCCACCATCAGTGACAGTTAATCGTTCTGCTTCGATTGTCAGATTTCCGGCCTTTCCAGTTCCTCCAGTTCGAGCTGATATTCTGCTAGGAGAATTACCAGTTAATGACTTTCCGGTTACTTGCACTTCTTCGTCAGCAGTTATAGATACGTTGCCTCCCGAACCCTGCCCAAATGTGCCTGATGATATCACTCCTCCAGAGCGTAAACTTAACCGCGCAGTTTCAATCTTGATGTTACCGCCAGATCCGGTAGATCCTCGTTGGGCCAAACTTGTTATGGAACTGCCTGCATTGGCTGTTGGTTTTCGCAGCACTTCTACTGAATCATGAGCTAAGACCTCTATGGAACCAGCATTTCCGAAGCCATACGTGCCAGCAGCGATCCCTGCTCCATCCCGGACATTTAACCGCGCAGTTTCAATCTTGATGTTGCCACCAGCTCCGATAGCTCTTGGGTAAACAAGGCTCGATATACCAGTGTTCAAAAATGAATCAACTTCTGTTAATCCCACCAAGTTCACTGAATCTGAAGCATTAATTTTCAATGTTCCTCCCGTTCCTGCTCCTAATGTGCTGGACTCAATCTGAGAACCACCGTCTAGCATTAGCTTCCTGGCTTGTATTTGAATATTGCCACCACCATTTCCACTGGCATCAACTGCTGCTGCTCCAGATAACTGGATCTCTCCAAAGGCTGAGATGCTTGAATATCCTAATGTCCAGCCTTTATCTGTAGGAATCAGATTGACCAAACCCGCTCCAGCCACGCTGCCTAATTCAATCTGTCCCCCTGTCGTTTTAAGCGTTCCGCGTGAGAGTACTATATCACCACCCACCAAAGCTAAGGTTTGATTTGGCCGTACGCGCAGACCAGAACTAGTATCTATGAGTTCTGAAGTTTTTCTTATACCTTGGCCGTCTCCAAAGACGCGAATATTTCCAGCATTTGTCCCAAATCCTAATCCCACAGGCACGCTCACTGTCAACAACGGTTCTGCACCACTAAGGGGTTTAGCATCAAAGGAGATGCCATCAGCAAATTTAATATTACTGGCAGTAGTGCCGAAAAACGAGCCGCCAATGTTGAGTGAAGCATTCAGCCCAAAAATAATCCCATTGGGATTAATAAGAAATACGTTGGCTATGCCGTTAGCTCGAATTAAACCATCAATATTAGATATTGAGTTACCCGTCACTCTTGTCAAAATGTTTTGGATGTCTGGGGCATTTTTGAAGTAGACTGCGCTTCCTGTGGGTACAGAAAACTGTCCAAAGCTATGGAACAAATTGCTTCCAACTTGGGTTCCTCCCGTTATCGCGCTGGTATCATTACCCTCTCGTGTGACGCTGGAGTTGACTCTTAGGGTTGTATCCGGAACAATTTGTGCCGCAATTGGCTCCCAAGGCAATAGACAAAACAAAGTGCTGCCCTTAATAAGCCAGGATAAAGCTTTTGTCATAAATCATGGTAAAAGTTTATCGATTGGTTTCTGAATTATTTTTAGTACAGACTTGCACTCTGCACCCGAATAATTACCAATTATACAGATTAATATTAGCGGTAGCGTCTTGTCAAATTGGATTGGAGCCAGAGGCTTTTTCTCTAGCGGTAAAACTGTTAATATTTTCTGAAATCCGAGCAAAAGTGATCGGAAGCAAAAGACCTTTGTGGATTTATAAATGATGAACAGAAAACGTAGTGACTCCTTTAATGAAGTCGCAGAAATCTATGATGCAGCACGCCCTAGCTATCCATCTCAATTGATTGAAGATGTAATTGAGATGGCTAATCTTACAGATTCAGCTTCAATTTTAGATATTGGAACAGGGACTGGTAAAGGAACTGTTCCGTTTGCTGAAAAGGGCTATGCTATCTACTGTTTAGAGCCAGGTGAAAGACTGATTGCAATAGCATCTCAAAATATGCGTTTATATCCAAAAGTAACATTTGAGACAGTTACTTTAGAGGATTGGAACTTACGCCCAAAAGCCTTTGATTTAGCAATATCTGCCCAAGCCTTTCATTGGGTAAATCGTGAAAAGGGGTATCCAAAAGTTGCACAAGCTTTAAAAGAAAAAGGTTATATTGCGTTTTTTTGGAATTTCTCTATTTTACCCGATACTTCAATATTTCAGGCGCTCAAACAAATATTTCAAAAATATGTACCTACAACAATATCTAATGCTAAAACATCCTCAGTTGAAGCACTAATAAAAAAAAGAGAAAACTGGATATTGAATAGTTTTTGTTTCAAAAACTTAGTGGTTAAACAATATCCTTGGTCTATTAATTATGATGCAGAGCGATATCTAGGTCTTCTGAAAACTCAAACTGCTTATCAAAAATTTACTGAAACTGAAAAGCAGGATTTCTCTGATGCCATTATACAGATATTAAATGCTTACGGTGGATATGTTACTAAACCCTATTTATCGGTTCTTTTCTTTGCTCAAAAAATTTAAATAAGCCTTTTACTTCTAAACAAAACTTAATGCTCAAAAAATTTAAATAAGTCTTTTACTTCTAAACAAAACTTAATATCGAGTGTGGATTACAACTCATCTCAAACCCGATGAGTAAAAACTACAGGTTTCAACCTAGACGACAATGAACAAACCGCCATCCAGACGCAAGAAAGCTATCCCTGCGGCATCTGGGGAACCAAAGCCAGCGACTGGCTCTGCTCCCGAAAATACTTCTGGACAAGACAACCCAGCCTCGGCAACTATCACGGTGACGGCTGTTGAAGTAAGAGAGTTGACCGACCAAGAACAAAGCTTACGCTTGCAATTGGAACGTCAGGTAGAAAGGGCATTTTTGTCAGCAGGTCAGGCGCTGATGGAGTTGAGAGACAGACGGCTATACCGTTCCACGCACCAGAGTTTTGAAGAATACTGCCGCGATCGCTTCAATTATAGTCGTGATGCAGCGTACTTAAAGATTTCGGCTACTGTCGTTTATGAGAATCTTCAAAAGTTTTTGCCGACCATTGGTCGGCAAATTCCAATGCCGACCAACGAACGACAATTGCGCTTTTTGGCGAAAGCCGAGTTGGAACCAGCTGTGCAAGCGGATGTCTGGCAGCAGGCAGTAGAGCAAGCTGGCAATAAAATTCCATCCGGTCGCATAGTGAAAGACGTTGTGGATAGGATACGCGAAAGGACGAAAGTACCAACCAGCACACGAAGCAACTTTCCATGCTAGGAGCTACGGATTTAGAACTGGGCGCTCTGCCCATGATGCACAAAAGTACATCTTTGACAACCTTAAATCCCATTCCAATGGAATAGAAAAACGAGTAATTGAACTCGATATCGAAAAGTGTGTGCGCCGTGACAGTTAACGCGGTATCCCCAATCAAATTGGGAGAGATTAAGAAGAACATCTCTAAGTCAACCAACTTACCTAGAGTCGAAAGACAAAAGGAACAACCGCATGTTGGTAAAGCCGGAAATAGAGAGAAGGCGTTAAAACTAGAGTCCGGCAAGACTTGTGTGACAGGGTGAAGGTTAAACTACCTGAAGCCTAATTCTGATGGTATATTCGATTGCCTATTCCTACAACGCCTAACAGGAATAATCGTTTGTGTGTAGTTTTAAACATTTGAACCACACAACTTCTTCAAACGGAGTCAGCCAGCGATGAGATGGCTTAACGAATGAATGGGACACCTAAATCACACTACTACGTATCGAGTTAATAAAGCGCGGGATGACTTACGGGGGGCGACCCCTATGGTTACAGAGTTCTCATAGTAGTCCGAGAGCGGGAAAGCCGCTCACATGGCAAAGGAGAACAGGTATTCTTCACACTTGTATCGGGAGGTACGCGAGATGCGAAACGCCGAAACGGTTTTAAGTGTAATCCGAGACAGAGGAAATCGTGGTTTACCTCTGGATGATGTCTACAGGCAACTTTTCAATCCTAACCTGTACCTCTTGGCGTACAGTCGCATTTACAAAAATAATGGGGCAATGACGCAAGGAGTTACATCAGAGACTGTGGATGGGATGTCCATCAAAAAGATTGAAAAACTCATAGAAGATATTCGCTATGAACGTTTTCGATGGACACCAGTACGGCGAATTAATATTCCCAAGAAAAATGGGAAAACGCGACCACTGGGCATTCCCACTTGGAACGATAAATTGGTTCAGGAAGTAATACGTTTGATATTAGAAGCGTACTATGATCCTCAATTTTCTAACAACAGTCATGGTTTTCGACAAGAGCGTGGATGCCATACTGCATTAACAGTAATAGACCGCACTTGGCAAGGAACCAAATGGTTTATTGAAGGAGATATCCGTGGTTGTTTTGACAATATAGATCAGAAAATCTTAATGTCAATTCTCCGCGAGAAAATCCAAGATAATCGATTTTTGAGATTGATTGAAACCTTATTAACGGCAGGTTACTGTGAGCAATGGAGATACCATTCTACACTGAGTGGAACGCCACAAGGGTCGATTGTCTCACCCATACTCGCAAATATTTACCTTGATAAGCTAGATAATTTTGTCGAACAGACAGTCATTCCAGAATATACACGAGGTAAATGTCGGGCAGAAAATCGAGAGTATTCAAGGCTCGTAAAACTTGCTTGGTATTCTTGCGGGGCTACAAAAAGGGCTAGGATGCAGATAAAATAAGCCTCATAGCTCTCTCCCCTTGTTGATAATGCTTTCGCTTATTAGGAGCTAGTGTCATTAACTCAGCTACCAACTCATAAGAATTTTCCATGAAATCGACCCAGTTAGATCCATATAATCCAATATAAAAACTGCTATGGCGGCGAACTGTCCGCCCAGACTCTTTGATTCGACCGACATATTTTTGAATACCCATACGTTTAAATTTTTGACCAGATATAGTTGCAGCGGTATAGGCAAGTGAGATTAATAATATTAATGAAATTAAGCGTTGACCTGATACATTAGTATCTTCTAAGTTATAGCCACCGCTCTTAAAATCTCTAAACATCTCTTCAATATCAAAACGTTGTTTATAAGCTCTAATAACTGAATCTAAATTATCTAAGTTACTAAGTATAAACCAACCCTCCTCCGGCGCAACTCCCAAACGTTTACGTTTCCATTTAGCAGCAAGATTAAAGCTAACAAACCCAAGGGATTTTGTATATTTAATGCCTTGGTAAAAGAAAGAAAGACCAGGCGCTAAACCTAAATCTCTTAATTGCAGCCAAATTTCCGGTTCTATTTCTATAAATGCGTCTTTTTTTAGGCGTAAACAGAAATATACTTTCTGCTCTGTCAGCCAGTTAGCAAGCTTTATCGAACAAAACTCCCGGTCTCCTAACACGACAGTTTTATAATTATTAAAAAGCGGCAATGCTTTTTTGAATACTGCTTCTTGTTCATCAAAATTGCTTGAACCCAATTTGTCTAATAGCTTAAAGTATATTGGGATAGACCTTTTATCCCAAACCACACTAATCATTAATAGATTAATACACCCCCAATTAGTCCGGTCAATTACTAAATAAATAACTTCATTTAAAGGAAAATATATCTCTAACCAGCTTTTAATAATTGGGAACCATATTTCTTCAATATTTATATAATTTAAAGATAAGAATCGTTGGATTTTCTTTCTTCTACTTTCAAATAATATTGGTATAGGTAAACCAGTAGCCAATGCTTCAAGGCTTACAGTTTTTATTGATTGTAATAAATTTATCAGGATTTTTAGTAATAAATATTCTGCACGTCCCAATTCTCGCTTGAGGTTTGTTTCGTAGAATTCTGGTAACATTATCATTAAATAGAGCTTGTTGCCAATGAAGGCTCTTTTTCTTTTACCACAAATTGCTACACTACTTGCCATATATCTATTTCAGGGTATTTTGTCTCCCCTCAAGCTTGGTATTACAGGAAAAATGGACAATTCGATAAAGCGCGTCAACTGGAGATTAAATACCAGAAAATGCCCTCCAAAGATGTCCGTGACCCAGAATACAGAAGGCTAAATTACGTCCGCTATGCTGATGATTTTCTACTTGGTTTCATTGGTTCACTTCAAGAAGCAAAAGAAATTAAGGAAAAACTAAAGACATTCCTAGCCGACAATCTTCAGTTAGAAATGTCAGCAGAAAAGACCTTAATTACTAATGCCAGAAATGAAGCAGCGAACTTCTTAGGTTACGAAATCCTAGTTCAATATTCCGACAATAAGCATACCAATGGTAAACGCTCACTTAATGGAATTACTGCACTAAGAATCCCAGCAAGTTTTGTAGAAGGAAAATGCGCTCTTTATATGAGGAATGGCAAACCCATTCATCGTCCTGAGTTAATAAATGACGATGATTTTACTATCATTAACATTTACCAATCAGAACTCAGAGGCTACGTACAATTCTACAGCCTTGCTCAAAACATTGCATGGCTCCGTAAACTCCAATGGGTTATGTGGAGTTCGTTAATGAAAACCCTTGCCTGTAAACACAAAACTAGCGTAGCCAAAATCTGCGCCAAGTACCAGAAGACGGTAAAACTTCCACAAGGAAGGAGAAAGTGTGTTGAAATAACCGTCCCAGTAGAAGGTAAGAAACCCTTGGTAACTCGTTTCGGGGGCATACAATTAAAACGCAACCTAAAAGCAACCATAGAAGATTTGCCACGAGTGCGAAAACCCGCGTTCAGAAATGAACTGATTAAACGGCTTCTTGCTTCGGAATGTGAGATTTGCGGGGCAACAGGTGATATTGAAGTTCACCATATTCATGCCCTTAAAGACCTCAAAATCAAAGGCAAGAAAGAAAAACCGCAATGGATGCAAATCATGTCCGCACGTAGAAGAAAAACTCTCATGGTTTGCCCTCAATGCCATGATGCAATACACGCTGGTAAACCAATATCTCAACGAGTCTCGCGATAACAGAGTACTGGAGAGCCGTGTACCTGGAAACTCGTAAGCACGGTTCGGAGGGGGCTAGTTAGAAAAGGAGCTAATAATTGGAAACCTCGCTAGCTAGCTACCCACTTTCGACAGGATTAATCACTCAGCAATAATGGACGAACTCACCGCCCCCAAAGGCTTAAAACTCGGTATCTTTCGATGCCTCAAGGCAGGAGTAAATCCAGAATTTCCTGAACAAGGAACCCCACAAGGGGGAGTGGTCAGCCCATTACTAGCTAATATCGCGCTCAACGGGATTGAGAGTATACACAGATACCACGCCGAATACAAATTCGGTAAAAGTATCACAGATAACACCTCAGAAAATAGAATTGTCGAGCCATCAATCCGATACGCGGATGATATGGTCATAATACTACGTCCCGAAGATAACGCGATAGAGATACTTGAAAGAATCAGCGAGTTCCTCCGCAAACGCGGAATGAATGTAAGCCAAAAGAAAACCAAAGTTACCGCCGCGACAGATGGGTTCGATTTCCTCGGCTGGCACTTCAAAGTCCAGAAAAACGGTAAGTTCAGATGTAGTCCCTCTGTGGATAACTTCAAAACATTCCGTAAGAAAATAAAACACATCGTCAACAACTCGAATTATGGTGCTACCACAAAGGCTCTTGAATTAGCCCCGGTAGTTAGAGGTTGGAGAGTTTACCATAAGTTCTGCAAGATGGACGGGTCTAGAAACTCGTTATACCACATTCAAAAAAGAGCTTACACGGTATTTAACAAGGAAACCAAGCAAAATCGCTACTCTAGTAAGAAATTACTAGACAAAGCATTCCCAACAGTTTCCTACTCCGAAAACAAACACGTCTCAGTCAAAGGAACAAAATCACCTTACGACGGAGATATAGCCTACTGGAGCGAACGTAACAGTAAGCTCTACGACGATGAAACCTCTAAAGCTCTTAAGAAGCAAAACCATAGATGTGCCTCCTGCGGTTTAAAATTCATCGATGAAGAACGGATTCATCTGCATCACATCGATGGAAATCACGCCAACTGGAAGAAAAATAATCTGGAAGCAATTCAC
>JADEXV010000101.1 GCA_015206945.1 Nostocales cyanobacterium LEGE 12452
TTGACAATTCTTGTAAGCAGGCTTTGATCCGTTCTTGTTTCTCTTGGTTCATTGTCAGCGATCGCACAGGGTTATTTCCCTTTACATTTTCCCATAAATGATAAATCTTCCAAAACTGGATGCTCCCATCTGATTTGGATGGATATGCGAATGCCTGTCATGGACGGTTACGAAGCTACAAAATATATCAAGTCCACTACCAAGGGGAATGCTACAGCTATAATTGCTCTAACGGCAAGTGTTTTAGAAGAAGAAAAAGCGATCGTCCTTTCAGCCGGGTGTGATGACTTTCTCCGCAAACCTTTTGCAGAAAATGCAATTTTTGATACATTAGCTAAACATCTTGGTGTCAAATATATATTTGCTGAAAATAATTATTCCAACTTGGAATATACAGAAAAAAATCCTTTAACATCCAAAAATCTAATTTGTATGTCTCAAGAATGGATTAATCAATTCTATGAAGCTGCATTAGAAGCAAATACTAATCGGGTCATAGAATTAATTAGACAGGTTCCCAAAACAGAATTTTTTTTAATTCAATCTTTGACAAAACTTGCTCGTCAATTTGAATTTGAGGAATTAGTTGATTTAGCCGAACCCCTGAGAAGCAATGAATCTTGATTCTGATAAAGAAAATAAAGGTAATATTCTCTTAGTAGACGATAGTCCCAAGAATTTACATTTATTAAGTGATTCTCTGGTCAAACTTGGCTACACTGTTCGCAGCGTCACAAGTGGGCGGATGGCACTAAAAACAGTAAAGGCGAAGCTACCAGATATTATTCTTTTAGATATCAAGATGCCAGAAATGGATGGCTATCAAGTATGTAGAACTTTGAAAGAAGATGAAGTTTTACGCACCATTCCTGTTATTTTTATTAGTGCTTTAGATGATGTTTTCGATAAAGTAACGGCCTTTAAATCAGGGGGCATAGACTATATCACCAAACCCTTTCAGATGGAAGAAGTTGTAGCGCGTCTAGAAAATCAGTTAACTATTCGACGCCAGCAACGGCTTCTAGAACAAGAAAATATTAAGCGTAGGGAAACAGAAGAGATACTGTATCAGTCCAGGGCAATGCTAGCCAGTATTTTGAATAGTTCACTGGATGGTATTGCCGCTATGCAAGCTGTCCGCAACTCTACAACCGGGGACATCGAAGATTTTCGTTGCTTAGTTATCAATCCTGTCATTGCTAGAGCCTTTGGAAGCAAATGTGAAGACATAATTGGCAAATTAGTACTAAAAAAACTCTTAGCCTATCTAGAACCAAAACTCTTTAATCACTTCGTTAATCTTGTTGAAACGGGGGAAGCTTTAAAACGGGATTTTTACCATCCATTAAGCAATTCTTGCTGGTATCACTTTGTCGCAGTCAAACTAGGTGATGGTTTTGCTATTACCATACGCGACATTACTGGACGTAAACAAATTGAATTGGCTCTCCAAGATGCCAATCAGAAACTAGAACAACTGGCAAATTTAGATGGCTTGACTCAAGTGGCTAACCGTCGTTGCTTTGATGCACGACTTAAAGCAGAATGGAAACGCCTTGCACGAGAAAAACAACCCCTGTCACTGATTATGTTTGACGTTGATAAATTCAAACTTTACAACGATTACTATGGTCATCTTACAGGCGATGATTGTCTAATGAGGATAGCGCAAACAGTGCAAAAGACAATTCATCGTCCTGCCGATTTAGTGGCGCGTTACGGTGGAGAAGAATTTTTGATCCTCTTGCCTAATACTGACTTAGAGGGAGCGATTAAAGTAGCGCAAAGTATTCAGCAAGCAATTCATGCTCTGGCTATTCCCCATGTACAGTCTGATGTCAAGAATATTATCACCGTTAGTTTAGGAATTACCTCTCGCATACCTATTGCGAACATCAGGCCAGACATACTCATTGCCTCAGCAGATAAAGCACTGTACCATGCCAAACAAAATGGGCGCGATCGCTATTGTAATGATTAAAACATTTTTTATGGCAATACCTTCATTCCCGCCATTAATACATCAGTAACAATCGCATCCGAGGCTTTTTTCTCAAATTAGACTAACTTACAAGCACGTTGCAACGCTTGCTCAAGTAAAGATTGATATTCTTTATCCCCAACCCGATAAGCGCCAAACCTTTCCAAATGTGGATTCATCATTTGGGCATCAAAAAACACAAATTTCCTCTGACGCAATCTTTCCACCAACTTAACCATTGCTACCTTTGAACCTTCGGGAATGCGGTAAAACATCGACTCGCCAATAAAAGCCCCACCAATCACAATCCCTAAAATTCCCCCAGCTAATTCGTCACCCTGCCAAGCTTCAAAACTATAAGCATAACCATTCTGGTAAAGTAGCCAGTAAATCTTTTCCAATTCCGGTGAAATCCAAGTTGTCTCTCTGTCAGCACAGCCAGCCACCACAGCTTGAAAGTCCCGATTAATCGCCACAGTAAACCGTTCTTGATTCAAAACGCGCTGCAAAGACTTCGGGTAGCGAAACCGCTCATCCAAAGGAATCAAAGTCCGATCGCGACTTCCGTACCAACTCAGGCGATCGCGCTCATCAGCCATGAGAAAATAACCTTGTGCATAGCCCTCAACAATAGCCGCGATATCATATTGCATAAATAAATATAAAAAAACACTAGAGAAACGCAATTTGATGCTAAAAAATCAACCTTAGCGTTCCTCTGCGTTTCCCTCCGCGTCCCTCTGCGTTTAAAAAAGATGACTCAACCAATTCCACCCATCACCCTACCACCGCCCGAAAACCCTCTACTCGAAGGTGAATGGTTACGAGAACGCTTACAACGGTGGCTAGATACAGAATTTATCCCCGAAGCAGTCAACCAAAATATTGCTCAACGAGCCGCACAGATTTTTGTGCGTCAACGGATGGAAGGAGAAAATGACCTTGGTTCTCTGGTAATTGCCATTGTTACAGAGATGCAGTCCTATGATTTTTCCAATAGCTTCTATGGAGAGTTTGCGATCGCTAACGCCGTCAGCGATCTACTCTTAGAAAGTCTGGGAATTGATAAGTGTTGTGGTCAATAATATTTTGTCATTTGTCATTTGTCCTTTGTCATTTGTTCTTTACCAATGACTAATGACTAATGACTAATGACTCTTGACTACCAACTAGACTTAACAACTCCAGGTAAAAGACCTTCATGCGCCCATTCTCGTAGTACGTTCCGAGACAACCCAAAATCGCGGTAAACACCTCTAGAACGACCAGTCAACCAGCAACGGTTGCGGTGGCGGGTGGGCGCACTATTCCGGGGTAGCTGTTGAATCTTCCGGTGGATTTCTAGCTTATCCAAAGGAGATGCTGCACTTCTGAACTCTTCCAAAAGAGCTTCCCGCTTGTCAGCATACTTTTCGATCAACTTGGTGCGCTTTTTCTCGCGCTCAATCATGCTCTTTTTTGCCATATATTCTCTAACTTATTTAAAGACACCGTTTTCCATTCTACAGTCTCTCTATCAATTCTGGGGTTACTTGTGTCGCTTACCCTACAACCACTGGCTTATTTGCAGCAGGACATAAATCGGCAAGTTCGCAAGCAACGCAGACGGGAGAGCGGGCTTTACAAATCGCACGACCGTGATAAATCAGCCGAATTGACCAATTTTCCCAATCAGGCTGAGGCAACAAACCCATTAAATCTTGCTCAATCCGAACGGGGTCTGTATGTTCAGTTAAACCCAAACGTTCGGTGAGACGTTTGACGTGAGTATCTACCGTCACGCCAGCATTAATGCCGTAACCATGACCCAGAACTACATTTGCTGTCTTCCGCGCCACACCTGGAAGCTTTAACAACTGTTCCATTTGGTTGGGAACAACAGAGTCAAACTCATTAACAATCATCCGACAGGCGGCTTGAATGTTCTTGGCTTTGTTGCGATAAAACCCAGTTGAACGCACCAAAGTTTCTAATTCTACCAAGTCAGCGATCGCTAAACTCTCAGCATCAGGAAACTTACCAAATAAAGCTGGTGTCACCTTATTCACTCGCTCATCAGTACATTGAGCGGAGAGAATCGTTGCCACCAACAATTGTACTGGCGTTGAGTAGTTCAAAGAGCAAGTAGCATCTGGATAAAGACGCTTCAGACGAGCTAAAACTTCTATCGCCCGTTGCTTTTTAGATAACGATTTGCGGGTAGTAACGCTCACTGGAATAATTTTTGTACCCACTCCAATTGGCTAGTTAATTGAGTGGTTTCTTTGACTATCAGAAAAATTCCTAACCCTAAGAGTAACACCAAACCAGTTTGCATTACACCTTCTTGAATCCGGGAGGGTACAGGCTTACCGCGTAAACCTTCAATCAGCAGAAAAGCTAGTTGTCCGCCATCCAAAGCTGGTAAAGGCAAAATATTGATAATAGCCAAGTTAATGCTGATAATTGCCGCAAAAGACAACAAGTTTACGCTATTGTCCTCAGCTAATTTTGCACCAATTTTGACAATATTAACTGGCCCAGAAACTTGCCCAGCAGTTTGTTGAAAATTGGTAATCAACTGACCAAAACCGCTAAGTGTCCCAACAAATAATTGTTGAAACCTGTTAGCAGCAAGACCGAAAATTTCAAAAGGACTATTAGGACGGCGATAAACTGCTGTAGCATTTGGACTAAGTGCCACACCAACTACACCCTTGCCATCGGCTCCCAGTTTCGGCGTTAATTTCAGGGTTTGTTGTTGGTTTTCCCGCAGAATTTTCAGTTCGATTTGCTGATTGGGATGAGTTTGAATTTCTTTCGTCAGCAAAGGAGTTGATTTATCAGAAGCCGGGAGTTCTTGACCGTTAACAGCCAGAATAATATCTCCTTCCCGAATTCCTGCTTGATAGGCAACAGATTCTTGATTAACAGGCTGGACAACGACACCAGCTTGATAGGTTAATTCCTTGGGAATGCCGACAATACCCAATTGCAGAGCCAACACCAAGTAGGCAAATATTAAATTGGCGATTACTCCGGCACTGATAACGATCGCCCGGTCTAAAACTGGACGGTTACGCAGCAGATTCGGGTCATTGGGTGGAACATCGCTATCGGGGTCATCATCAGGAAAGCCCACAAAGCCGCCCAAGGGAAAGGCGCGGACAGCATATTCGGTTTGTGAACCTTGGTACTTTAAAAGAACTGGGCCAAAACCCAAAGAAAAACGGTTAACGAGAATGCCTTGAGAACGTGCTGCAACAAAATGCCCCAACTCGTGTACCAAGATCAAAACAGCCAAGACTGCGATCGCTGCTAAAACTGACATAGAGTAAATTGTGAAGATATTAAGCTATAGTTATTTCCATTCTAATTGGGCATTGGGCATTGGGTATTGGGTATTGGTCATTGGTCATTGGTCATTGGTCATTAGTTTTTAACAAAGGACAAATGACTAATGACAAATTATAAAACTTCACGTCCCAAGTAAGGTTGAAGTGCTTCTGGTATCCTTACTGTCCCATCAGGTTGTTGATAATTTTCCAAAATTGCTGCCATCGTCCTTCCTACCGCCAAACCCGAACCATTGAGGGTATGTACGAACTGAGTGCCTTTCTTCCCTGCCTCTTTGAAGCGAATATCAGCCCGTCGTGCCTGGAAATCTATAGTATTAGAACAGCTAGAAATTTCGCGGTATTTGCCAGAAGAAGGCAACCAAACCTCTAAATCATAAGTTTTGGTAGAGGCAAATCCCAAATCTCCAGTACTTAAATTTACTACTCGGTAAGGCAATCGCAACGCCTGTAAAATTGCTTCTGCATTCCCTACCAATTTCTCCAGTTCATCAAAAGACGTACTGGGTTCGACAAACTTCACCATTTCCACCTTGTTAAATTGATGCAGGCGAATTAATCCCCGCATATCGCGCCCATAACTACCAGCTTCGCGGCGAAAACAGGGAGTAAAAGCACAGTGGTAAATAGGCAACTCTTCAGCAGCGAGAATTTCACCCCGGTAGAGATTTGTAACTGGAACTTCTGCTGTTGGAATCAGCCATAAGTCATCATCAGCGCATTTAAAGCTTTCTTCCGCAAACTTGGGTAACTGACCGGTCGCTGTCAAAGACTCAGTATTCACTAACAGCGGCGGACTGACTTCCACATACCCAGCTTGAGTATGGAGACTCAGCATAAATTGAATTAATGCCCTTTCCAATGCCGCACCAGCGCCTATTAATGTCACAAAGCGACTTTGGGCAACTTTTACAGCTCGTTCAACATTGAGAATACCCAGCTTTTCGCCAATTTCCCAGTGAGGCAGAATATTCGGATTTTGGGGAATGTACTCATCACCCCAACGCCGCACTTCTACGTTATCTTCCTCATTCTTTCCAAGGGGTGTAGAGTCGCTTGGTAAGTTGGGAAGTGCCAACACAAGTTGAGCAATTTCGGCTTTGAGATTTTTTTCCTGTGGTTCTAGTTCGCTTAATGTAGCTTTGACAGAGTTACCTTCATCCCGCAAAGCTTGAATTTCTGGGTCTTGAGGATTGATCCCAGATTTAATCTTCTGCCCGACTATTTTACCAATTTCGTTGCTCCGGGCTTGGAGTTGACTACGCGTCCCCTCAAGTTCCCGTTGTTGCCGATCTAACAGTAATATCGGTTCAATGTCATATTTACCACTACGACTATTCAATCGTTCTTGAACTAATTGCGGATTTTCCCGTATTTGCTTGATATCCAGCACAGATTTTTCTCAGTTTTTAGCCTATTATCTACCTGCCAACACATCAGCATATACTGATTTTGGCTTTGTATGAGCAGAAAAGCAACCATTTAAATTTTTCTAGCCTGCCCTGCCAATCTTGCCAGGGCTAGAAAAATTTAAAATCCAAAATTTGATATTAATCTTCCGATTTTCTCGAGTCTTGAGTGTTTGCAGGTGAGGGTAGCCAGTAGGCAAGTACGCCTGACAAACCACTCCAGTAAACTGCCTGGTTTTGGCTATTATCGCGTTCCATAAAGATTAGGGAACTACATAATCCAATCATCAATGTGCTAAAAAGTACTTGTATACCAAACTTCCAGATTTCTAGTTTTTTCATAGTGTAAGACCTCCAATAAAAATTAATTCACCCTGATAAGGGTTCTAATATCACTCTTTAGATGGGTGCCAATATTAAGTAACTGGTATTAGTCTTCACACTGTACTTTGATAATTTCGGAAAAGTACAATCAACATATTTGAGTTATTGTTATACAACCTCTGAAAAGAGGAGAAAAGAAGTCAAAAGAATTGCTGATTTTTGACTATTACCTTTTCTTCCGACTCCCTTTTCTAAGGTCGGTTAATGCGATTGAGTAACCAAAGTGACGCAATAAGCCCTGCAAAGTGGGCTGAGACGGTGTTAGTGTTTGCCTGTACTACAAGCATATCTAGACCGCTAATAATCCGGGTAGGGTCAAAAAATTGGGTAGTTATCGCTTGTGGAGATATGGATCGTGCTACCAGTGTGCCAACGATCGCTTGCGCCCCCAAAAGAGTCACTAGCGTTCCTCCTAAATTCACCCACACACCTAAGCGTAATACTTGCACAGTCTCGCTTTTGCGAGGGCGGTTGCTGGGATTGGAGGATTCCAATTGCTTGCCAATTCTTGTGTAACGGTAAGCTAAATAAATCCCCCCACCCAGAACAACCAGTCCACAAATTGCTAAAAATACGCCAAAGCCAGTCCCAGGATTATTACTAGGACTGCCAGTTCTTTGATTAAATATGGCGAACAGCAGCACAATTATGCTAGAAACAACGCCTAGTACTAGCTGAATCCAGAAGCTAATCCAACCTGTAAGGCGAAAAGTTTGGGCAATTGCCCTGAGAGTTGAGGAAGATGATGGGGCATCAGGAGTTTGTGACATAGCGATCGCCAATATGCTGGGTGCTTGATAAAGGAAGGCGAGGACGAGAGGACGAAGGGATAGCGAAGACACGGAGAGTTCTTTCCCTACGTCTCCCCTCTCCTGTCTTCTTTCCCCTAGTATTTAGCGCCTTCTTTGATCAATTTACTATTACACCTGCCAAATAAGACAAGAAATTCTGCGATCGAGGAAATCAGAAATGGTTACTACTTATGTGTGTCTACCGACGTAGCAGCTTGATCCCAGATATATCCCTTAGCTTAAGATTTTAGAATTTGCATTGGGAAAATCACTGTAAAACAAAGTGTTTATTAAGTTTTACAGACAAAACAGCATTTTACCTGTAAAATTTCTTCGATGGCATTTTATTGCTTAAGCAGTTCTAACCAGCTCGGCATTAGTTAACACCAAGATAGTGACTTGCTCACTGTCTGTTCGCTCCTCACCACACCGTATCGAGCTTGAGTGGGGGTACATTGTTTTGTGCCCCTAAAACTCGCAAACTCGCCCCACAACTTCACAGGCGTGGGTAATTGTTTGATGTTTACGCAATAGATATCTAGTCTAAGTAGCTTTATATGTATTACTCACGTAGTAGTAGCACTGTATACTGGCTACAAGGATTGTAGACTTTACCCTAAGGCATTTTTTTAGCCATTCACTAACCATGAAACTTGAGGATATATATCAATTTTTTGAGAATCCTCCGCCAACTTACCTTTGTCAGGAACTAGCAGTTTGTTACATACTGTTTGTTTTATTACAAGGTGAATCCTACGGAACCGAGTTGATCGAGCAATTAGAAACTGAGTATCCCGTCTATCGGCTTTCAGATACCGTACTTTACAGTGCAATTAAATTTCTGGAAGACCAAAGTGCAATCACTGGATATTGGAAGAAACTCGAAGGACGGGGACGTCCCAGGCGGATGTACCAAGTTTCTCCCGAATGGCAAGTTCAAGCTCAGGATTTAGCTTTTCGTTGGCAAGACTACATCAACGGGAGGAAAAAGTAACGAATCATTGATAATGAATAAGTCTCCTCCAGTCAAACACTAACAATTAGTTATGGATACTGCTATTCTGCCTTCTACGTTCCTGCTAACCTTGTTGTTATCGGTTGGGCTGTTTTTCTTTATTCGTGCCTCGACTAAAGACCGCATAGAAATAGCCCAACTAGTATCTGAGCAAGATGAAGCTGTTTTAATGTCTCAATTAAAAGAGTATTTTCGATCGCGGTCTTACCGAGTGGCAGCGGTAGACCGAGAACAAAATCAGGTAATTTTTGAAGGTAATGTTCGTCCCAGCTGGTTCTTAGCTATATTTCTAACTTTACTGGCAGCGACTGGGATTGTTTGTCTATCTCTGGTTACATACCTGCTTTTTCCTAGCCTCAGTACCCTTGTTCTGGCGATGGTACTGCTGTCGCCTTTAAGTGGTCTATTTTATTGGAAAAAATCTGGAAGACTTGAGAAGGTATCGCTCAAAGTAGAAACCACTCAGAGCGAACAAACCTCCTCAAGTAAGATCACTGTAGTTGCCCATCGAGATGAACTCAGCGAGTTGCAGAGGACTCTACAGCTCAAGCCTGGGAAATAATTGTTGATTTTTGTGACCATCTCTTAACTATGATATGCAGACTTCTGACCTGACCTACTCTTTAGGCAATGGAAAGTAGTCAGGAGAAAATCAAGACTGCTGCTTTGTCAGTTTTCCCCACGATTTTGGTCGTGGGGAAAAAATTTAAATTCATGAACTTAAATTCATTGACAGAGCTTACTTAACCATCTACGGCATAAGAGCGCAACTTCACTAGCACTTTTAGACACGCTTGGCTCTATACCCACTCCCTTCTGCATTATCAAATTAGTATCAACCCATGCAATCTAGCGTGGTTTGAAACAGCTTCACTTTCCAACTACCTGGACTAGATTTACTGGCAAATCAGCTACAAACTAAAAAAAAATTAAATTTTGCATAAACTTAGCAATTTTGCCAGTTAATAATAGTCAGGAGCCACATTCAATGCCCAAGATGACCATCAATGGTTTACCGACTAGCTAAAGCAAGAGGTTCTTGACCTGGTGAAGGTTCTAACACCCTCAAACTAGGAAACAAGAAATGGTTTTCCTCTACGTATTGAGCACCAAACAGTCCCTTTTCTGCCCAGAAATAACGATCTGTAGTGTGTTCATTTCGCTTTACAAGTAGCAACGCTGGTGGCAAAATCCCTTCAGCTTGAATGAATCTTCTAGCTGCTGTTACAGGCTTTTCTTCGCCACTTTCGATGCTATATTGAGGCACGTGCTCCAAAATGCGCCGTCCTTCCTGACGACGACGACTCTTCCTTTTGCGTCTCCTTGCCAATCTATTGTCCTCCTCTTTCAAGCTATAGATTGTAGTGATAGCTACAAAATCCGTCGTCATTATATAGGTTCTAGTTCAGAATATCAATAGTTTTTAACCTTTTAATATAAGAAAGTTAATATCTTTGAAACATCGAAAAAATAAAATCACCTAAGAATATAATCCCCTAGTAGAAACCATCTCTAAGAAAATTTTAGTTAAGCTTTATTAAATGAGTGAGGTAAAAATTAAGTATCCTCTCTTACATCATGCCTCAAAATCTATAATCTTGAGCAAGAGCTAAAAAATGTTAATGTCTGCCAGTTCCGATTTTCTTGCTCTGTGTCGAGAGCAAATAGCGCTACTAACCCAAGGGCTAGGAGCAACTTTAAGTATTGTGTACCTAACACAAGAATTGGTAGATACTCCTTCTGGCGATGCCAAACTGATTCCTGTGGTGATTTACCCGGAAACAGCATTATTGCCGCCAGGAGAGGAAACTATTGAGGCGACGGCATACAAGCAACTTCATGTTGAAAATGCGTTTATATTACCCAATCATAAGGGAAGGTTATTAACAGCAGGTTCAGAATCTCCAACTTCGTCACGGGAGCCGGAAATACCAGATGCGTCTCAACCCGGCCTTAAAGAGGAATACTTACTTAGTGGCAACCAAATTGTTTTACCTTTGATTTATGAGGGTGTGATGATGGGGTTACTGGTGACGCGAAGGAAAGATCGGGCATGGAATGAACACGAGCAAAGTCAGATTCAACGGATAGCGCAAACATTAGCGATCGCTTGTATTTTAGATCAGCGGCGAGCCTGGTTTGAGCAGGAGTTGCGCGAGCAACAAATTCTCCAAGAAAAACAGCGGGATTTGCTGGATAATTTGTTGCATCAGTTTCGTAACCCATTAACGGCGTTACGGACTTTTGGCAAACTGCTATTGAAACGACTACGACCAGCAGATGCTAACCGGGATGTGGCAAATAGTATTGTCAGGGAAAGCGATCGCCTTAAAGAATTACTGCAACAATTTGAGCAAGTAATTGACTTGACACAGGCAGATTTAGCACCACTACATCTACCAGAAGATGA
This sequence comes from Nostocales cyanobacterium LEGE 12452, assembly GCA_015206945.1. GTDB lineage: Bacteria > Cyanobacteriota > Cyanobacteriia > Cyanobacteriales > Nostocaceae > Nostoc. The sequence continues at coordinate 11,326 of JADEXV010000101.1, forward strand.
AGTATTTGTAGAAGCAACTATCCAAAAAGACGCTAAACCGCCGCTATTATTACCGGGAACGGGAGATAAAGCAGTTGACTGCTCGTTAGCAGATATATTAGAACCATTATTAATATCAGCCAAAGCGATCGCCCAAGAGCGAAAGCTAAAATTAATAACTGAAATTCAACAGAACTCATCTCTGGTACGTGCCAATGTTAAAGCATTACGAGAGGTGTTAACTAACATTATTGATAATGCTTTAAAATACACTCCCACTGGTGGCAAAATTTTGATTCAAGCGGGGAAAGAAAAAGCTAATTTTCAGGGAATAGTCATTAGTGATAACGGGCCTGGCATTCCACCCCAAGATTTAGAACATCTCGGAGAACGGCATTATCGCGGTGTACAAGCGCAAACAGAAATCCCTGGCACAGGTTTGGGGTTAGCGATCGCTAAACAATTAATAGAGCAAATGCAGGGCGAAATCGAGGTTTTCAGCCCTGCAATCAACTCTAAATTCACTTCACTCAATGCACCGGGAACTACGTTTATTATTTGGTTGCCTGAAACTAAAAGTTAGTCTATTGAGAATGGGTTATCCCGTTTTCCTCTAACTTTTAACGCTGCTCAACATCCTAATCTAAGATTATTATTTTTAATAATCAAATAGCTAAGTATTATTCACCTAATAGTTAGCATTTAAATATCTAGTATATCATCCAAGCGTCTTCTAATATTACCTGACTCTACTTGAATCAGCGAAGAAGTTAGCTTATCAAACTCTAGAGGTACACCTATCTCACTATTATCTATTAATTTAGACAGTGTTGGTATTTTTTCAAGCGACTCATTACTAAGATACGATCTAAGAAGGACAGTTTGCATGTCATTGCTATTGATAAAATCAGTAATATTACGCTTGAGTTTCTCAAGATCCTGAAGAAGTAAAGTAATTCTCTCCTTGTCTTCTTTACGACTATTATAATAGGAATTATCGCTTTCATGAATAGTCAGTTTTAGATAGATAGAAGCAACTCTTTCAAGAATTTCTTTAATTTTAGACGTTTTTGCATTTTTTAGCTGCTTGCTTAAACCAATGTTATCAAAAAAATTCTTTTTCTGTTCGTTATACGGTTCTATTATGTTTATCTTCTTATTCTTAAGAGAGTTATTCATAGTCAAAAGACTATTAATTATATCATTTATTCCTGGTTTACTGTAGGTATTGTTTTCAATGCCTACGAAAAATATATTGTATATATAAATTCCTATCATGTTTAAATAATAAACACAAGGTTCGATATTTTGGTAGTAGACAACTTCCCTTACTATCTCAGCATTAGTAATATTATTTATAATTTTCGATACTTCATCTTTACTTTCTTCTTTAAATGAGACGTGTTTATAAGTTAAATTAGAGCCTTCACAAAAATCAACTTGCAATAATACATTTGTAGTATTGTCTTGAGGCTTTATTATAATCCAATCTCCTTTTTCAATATTCTTTCTATAAGAAGACGAATCTAAAAATTGATATTCATGTTTTTGATTCTCTAGTTCTTTAGTTTTTATTTTAATTTTCCGACGCAGAAACGCTAAATAATTTGGAACAAAAGGATTTCCCATGTCACGAGTAATTTTTGTATATACAGAGTCACTTTTTAAATCTTTCTTATAATACTCTTCTGTCTTGTATGCCTGAAACCTTATAGTTAGATTTTCTGGTTCACCATTTGTCTCTCTAATAACTAAGTTTGTAGGATGTAACTCACTAAATGAGAATGAATTCTGCGAGGAGGAAGATTGCACAGAGCGATTAACTAATTCAGATATTTTATCCAAATACCAAAATCCTCTTACAAAACGAGCAGGTAATTTATCCTTATCCAAGTTCTGTAATTCTTTAAGTGTTTCTAAAAAACTTGGAGTAGGCGAATTATTTTCCTTTTCCCAATTGCGGCGATAAAGACTATTATTTGTTCTTCTAAATTCGAAATTTTTACTTTCCTCTAATTCCAGTATTTTATCTAGCACAAGCTGCACAGCTATTTTATCAGAACTGTCATCGCTAAGGGTATAAAAAGTATTTCCTGCTTTGTAAAGTATGCACTTTAAAATAATCTCAACAATTTCGCGAGGGGCATATGTTGTTGAATTTTTATGAAGCTTAAAAGGCTCGAATACTTGAACTAAACTTGGTTCGCTAGATTGAAGACTAAAAACCTTCTCATAGTCTTCCATTATTTCATCAACTTTTTTCTCATTTTTGTCATAAATTACTCGAATATTATCATAAAAACGCTCTGGCGATTCTCCACAAGTAAGTAGGTCAAAGAAAATAGCTCCCAAACCAAAGAGATCCGTTTGTATGCCTTGCCGTTTATACAATACAATTTGTGTTTTACGATCGTTGTTAATATTTTGAATAACCTCATTATTTACATTAAGAAAAATATGTATTGATGAAGTTTCATCAAGATAAATTGACTCAATTTCATACTGTTCTTTATTCTTACTAAAAACTACAAAATCATTATTTCCAATAATTGAATCACGAAGTTTAGGATCGGTACTAATAAGCTCAACTCTATGGTTTTCGCTATCTACTTGAATATCCACATCACAAATATCAAAATAGTCTTTTTGTTCAGGTGAACGGTAGTGACGTGTTCCAAGAGGTAGCTCTGCATTAGCTATTGGCAAAGATGCAGTTATTGGATCTCTTTTTGGTAAGAGAAAACCAAGATCGCCAATCACAGCCTTAACCTCAGAACCCTCTTCGTTTACGAAAATATTTGCAGGTTTCATATCGAGGTGTAACAAACCAGCTTTATGAAGAGTTACAAGACCTTGAGCAATATCTTTTAAATATGGAAGTATATTAGCTATACGATCTTCAAAGGTCATCTGTCTAAGAATCTCATATCCTGTAAGGTTCCCAGCAGTAGTGTGTTGAGATTTTTCTTCTTCTATATTTTCTTTACCATCTCTTTCCAAAATGTCTTTCAGTGTTGCATCATACTTCTCAGTTACTAAAGCATAGTTTGAGATTCTTAATGGCTCAAAAAATACCTTTAGTGTCTTATATACATTTGATTCTTGAAATGAATCAGTCCAACCGACTGTCCTGATAACACCAAAAATCTTTCTCTCTCCCTTGGCTCGTGTAATTTCTTGTGTTGACTTAATTTCATTGTCAAAACGTGACTGATCGATCTTATGAGCATAAAGAAGTTTAACAGCAAATCTGTCTTCTTGATTACTATCATGGGCTGCAAATACTATCCCAAAAGTGCCGTCACCAAGTTTAATAGGCTGCCCTTTTTCATCTAGCGTCAAATAAAAATTTTGGCTGTTACCCCCTAAAGTTTTAAACGAATACTTGTCATCTTCTTGTTTAAGGTTATCTTCTTTATCTAAGAACATAGTGATTTACTCCTGAGCTAAAATAAAGAGAAAATATTCTTTACGGGAGGTTTTGGGTTTATATTCAATTAAGATTGTTTTTTTAACTATGTTTTTCTCTACTGAGAATACTAAGTCAGGAATTGCTTCCAGCTTTATAATTTCACCAGCTTTATACTCTGTAAATTGGAAGGTTTCCGATAACTCTAATGATAAATTATTTATATCTATAACTCGTTTGGAACTATTTCTTGGAAATTCTAACTCTATAATCCCATTTCTATTAAAACATAACCCAAATTGTTCTGCATTTTCAATTGTTTTAATCAATGCCCACTCATTTTCTTGTATAGGAATTAATTTAACATTGTCAATTAGCACTGATTTATCTTCTGGGTTTCCTTTTTTATCCCACCAATTTCTTTGATTAATGATTAAGTGTAATCCACTACTGAAAGGGACATTTTGAATATTGAGTTTGATGTTGCTTCCTGGTTCTATTTTCCGTTTTTCTGGCGTATTAGTTGGAAGAAAAGCAATAGATTCATTTACATTATCTAACGAATTTTCTAAACTTTTATTTGTCGAATTTTTGGGACTAATTATAGCTAAAGGCTTATTTTGATTACCTATTACAACGAAATTAAAATTCAGAGACGTATTGATATTTTCTGCAAGTTTTAGATTCAGATTCTCAACACCTGTAAGTTTAAGTTGAGGGATAAATCCTTGAAATAATTTAATAATATCTAATAACTCTTGATTCATAAGCATTATCTCCTTTCTCTACACTTAATTAATTTGAGAGCTTGAGCAAAAGTACCAATATTAAAATTATTTTTAATAAATTTTAGAAAAATTAGTCTTGTCTTACCTCTAAAGCGCTATTATCACTCTCATCAATAAAAATATCACGAAATTATTGCTGAAACTTAGTTTCAGCAATTTTATAAAAATGGTAAGTTAAGTCAAAAAATAGCGTGAGTACTACATCCTTACAATATACAGCACTTACACTAATCTTACAATTCAACTTTAGATGGACGCTCTTTTATTACTCTCATTAGAGAATATTTAAAACCTTGTTTCTCCGTGCTTGCTTCCAAATAAAGATTTTTGGCTTTGCCGATCAAGGCTTTTAAAAAAATTCAAGGTCAGCATCTTATTTTTCTCTCATCAGATATATAAAAGAGGGCTAAAGTCGAGTTACAAGTTATGATGTGGTTATGCTGAAGAGCAAAAGATTTTAAGAGTATCCCAAATTTACAAAATATATTGAGGTAAGATAACTCGTAAGCAATCTCTGCATATTATCAGAACTTAGGCAGTGAAAGCTTGAAACCCCATCCTCCAAGCAAGCTTAAAAAAGTGGAGAATCTTAAAAGCCCCAGAATTGCGGGGGTTAGGAGATATTTTGTGTGTAAATATTAAATGATTTTCTCCCATAAGTTATGTTACTCTTGTTCAAATTCAAAATTAGGCTTCAGTAAACTGTTAGCCTAAAAATAATAGATATCTCCAGAAATTTTATTCGTTGGCTAAAACCCTTGTAGAGCCGTAGCACTGCTACGGCTCTACATTCATTTTCGGAGAAGTCTAATCTATGCAAACAGATTGTGGGTTATAACTTTGGACTGATAACTATCTTAGTGAAACCAACAAGTTTTGATTAATGGTCATTTGTAAATCGGTATTTGGGTCAATGGCGATTAAGTCAACACTATTCTTCCCGAAAAACAGACCAACCAACGCACCGATACCAGCCCCACCCAAGACTTCTTCTGTGGCAATGGCGCGATCGCCAGTGACAGCAGATACCGCAGTTGCTGCACCTGCGCCCAATACAGTATTCTTGATAATTGAACTAACACTAGTACCCTTCTTGACGGTTTCAGTTTTGGTAATAACGTCAGAAGTAGCATTCAACTGATACTCTTGACCACTGGTCAAAACTAATTTCTCAGCAACGAATTGAGAACCACCCGTAGCAGGTTTGAGTTGACCAACAACTTGACTTCCAGCAGGAATCACTACAGATCCGTCTTGCGTAACCACGTTTTGGGATACTGTCAATGTCAAGGGCGAGGTTTCATCCTTTGTAACGAGAATTTTTTCTGCCTTGTCATACTTCACAGGAATAGCAGTCCCTTGAGCAATTGTCACTGAGGTAGGTGTTGGGGTAGTAGATCCGACAGCTACAACATAAGGTGAGTTAATTGCTGAGGCTTGATTAGAACTAACCAATGCTTGGTAGATAAAAGCTGCTACTTGGGCGCGAGTAGCAGTTGCGGTTGGATTCAGAAAGTTCACATTCGGATAGTTCACCACAATTTGCTTTTCAGTTGCTGCTGCGATCGGGCTACGGGCATAGCTAGCGATGTTAGAGGCATCATTGAAGTATTGCAGAGTGCTTTCGGTATTGCCACTGGGAGTATATTCCAAACCGTTAGCAAGGGAAACTAAAACTTGTTGGCGAGGAATAGCTTGGTTAGGCTCAAAGCGATTTCCAGGATAACCAGATAAGAAACCAATGGTATAAGCTTGCTGAATGGCGCTGGATGCCCAATAGTTGCTAGGTACATCAGCAAAACTGATTGGCTGCCGTTGCTGTGCTTTTTGAAAAGCTTTGTTGACCATCGCGGCAAATTGAGCGCGTGTCACCGGTTCTTCGGGACGGAAACTACCATCAGGAAATCCGGCAATTACACCTCGCTGAGACAATTGTTGAATAAATTGTGCCGCCCAATAGTTAGATGAAACATCAGAAAAAGTCGTTTGAGCTAAAGATGGTGAAGCTGTAACGAAAGGCGCTACAGTACCGACTGTGACGCTCAAAGCCATGAATGCAGCTGTTCTAGATTGCCAACGATTTAAGTTAAACATTATTTTTTTGCTCCAGTCCTATTATTTTTTTTACTGTTAATTAGTTAGACATTGGCTAAAGTATAAGGTTCCTAATTTTTCTGCTTTTTGTAGAAACCATTACTTTAGTCATATAGTCATGATTAAAAATTTTATGCCAAATTAACTGGCTAATAGAAGTAATGCAATCACATTATTATCTATTAGCCAATTTCCCAAAATCTAGATACTAACTGGGACGTTCTAAAGATATAATAGTTGCTGTTAAATAAAAAAATTTATGGTTAAAAGTGAAGGCGATCGCACACTCTAGTTAAAGTAGCGATCGCCTCTTGAATAACTATTTAAGTCGACAGATTCTAATTCTGACTGATAGAGGTGTTGAAGTAGTAGACTCAACAACCATTGTATAGGGCGAGTTAATTGCTAAGTTTTAACACAACATAAGGCGAGTTAATGGCTGAGGCTTGATTAGAACTAACTAATGCTTGGTAGATAAAAGCTGCTACCTGGGCACGAGTAGCAGTTGCGGTTGGATTCAGTAACTTGACATTCGGATAATTCACCACAATTTGCTTTTGGGTTGCTGCTGCTATTGGGCTACGGGCATAGCTAGCGATGTTAGGGGCATCGTTGAAGTATTTCAGAGTGCTTTCGGTATTGCCACTAGGACTATATTTCAGACCGTTAGCGAGGGAAACCAAAACCTGCTCGCGGGGGATAGCTTGATTAGGCTCAAACCGATTTCCGGGATAACCAGATAAGAAACCAATAGTATAAGCTTGCTGAATCGCACTGGATGCCCAATAGTTGTTGGGTACATCAGCAAAATTGATTGCAGTCCGTTGTTGGGCTTTTTGGAAAGCTTTGTTAACCATCGCGGCAAATTGAGCGCGTGTCACTGGTTCTTCTGGGCGGAAGCTACCATCGGGAAATCCGGCAATTACACCTCGTTGAGATAATTTTTGAATGAATTGTGCCGCCCAATAGTTAGATGAAACATCAGAAAAAGCAGTTTGAGCTAAAGATAGCGGGGAGCATCCCACTTTGATGAGTTTGTCTTGCAAAGGATAATTCACTGGATCGCAAACAAAATCTGCTGACTTAGCCTCTATAGATGTCCGCGTTGGCGAATTTTTTTTCTCTAGCGATTTCCAATCATCAGACATTTTTTCGAGAGTGGGATGCTTACTTAAAAACTCTGAGTCTGCAACAATATCGCGAGATCCCTTAGCACTTATCTTAGAACTATTGAGATAGATATTGTAATCATAAACAACGTTTTTGTTTTTAGTGTTGTTATTAATATTTTTTCCAGGAAAAGCATAGAGAATGTTCCTGAGAATTTTGACATCAGATGAGGTATGAGCAAATATTTGCCCACCATTAAGTTCTGGACTCTGATTATTCAAAAAAGCTGTGTTATTTACAATATCAACATGGTCGCTAAAAAATGCATGAATACCTGATCCACCATTATTAAAGGCAAGATTGTTTTTAACTAAAGTACGTCCTTTATATGCACTCAATTTTGAGTTGTCTTGATTTCTTGTACTATCGATAATAATGCCATTTCCGTCTGTAATCTTTCCGACTGCAATCCAAGGGATGTACATACGATTGTTGTAGGTCTTGTTGTTGGTAACAAACATCTTGTATCCCTGGTTGTTGTCAGAATTCCAATTATTCAACATTGAAATACCACTAGAACCATAAACACCATACCAGGCATTATTAAATACCACATTATTATCTATTGTCACATAGTCTGCTTGAATCGCTGAAATACCTGCTCCTCCACACTCATGCACTTTGTTGTTCAAAATACGGATGTGATGAACATGACCATTGGTTCGTCCGTCAATGTTGATACAGTTTCCATTTGTCAGTGGGTTTACTTTGTTAGTCTTCTCTTTCATCGCATAATCAAGAGTTATATTGGCATTGTTTCCTATAACCTCTAGCCCGTTGATTTCGATATATGAAGCTCCATGTGAAATCGCGATACCATTCCATGTATTGTGCTGAATTTTTGGTAAATGCCCAGGATATGCTTTATACCTAATCCATGCATTTGCAGTTCCAGAACGTTTAATATTTACTACACTTCCAGCTTTACCTGTATTTGTGTATACTCCGTTCATTATCAATACTGTATCGCCGGGGTTGGTAAGGTCTGCTGCCTTTTGAATTGTTTTAAAGGCAGATGAAGTAGAAAGTCCGCTATTCTTGTCGTTTCCACTACCACTAACATAGTATGTTTTCGGTGTTGAATTCGCGCTGATTAGCTCACTGCTAGATAGGCTAACTTCCTTATTAGTGGATACCTGACGGACGTTTTCTACTAAAGATACTTTTATATTGTCTCCTGGAACTAAAAGATTTAATACTACGGGAATTGCAAGATATGTGCTTAAATTTAAACCTTGAATTACCACAAGAAAAAGCTCCTCGATCGCTACTACTTAACAAAAGTATCAGGATATTCCATAATTCTGAATACTCTTTTAGATACAGAATACAATAGAGCGAACTTTTAAATAATAATTACAATAAATATCCATACTGATCAAGACGATATAGAGGTGGAATAGTTGCTGTTCAATAGAAGTATTTAAGGTTAAAAATAAATGCGATCGCACACTCTAGTTAAAGTGGCGATCGCATATAAGGGATGATTAAATTCACAACTTGAATGAAGTTAAATCTAGTAGCGGGATTGTGGTACTAAATTCAAGTTAGAATTCAGTGTGAGCCTTAAATCCTGTGCAGGTCTAAGGACAAAAGCATTTCCTTCTTTTTTCCGTAATAGCACGCTAGCACCCGCACCCGCAGCCGCACCAATAACAGGTTTTAAATCGTCAATTCTGCGATTCCCAGTAATTAGTGAACCTAAAAGACCAGCACCCCCACCAATAGCTGCGTCAGTTAAAACCTGGCTTGTGTTAGCCCCCTGTTTAACTTTTTGAGTTGTAGTGTATGTCCGAGAACTTGCATTAATCGACTGACGCTGACCATTAGAAAATTCTAATTCTTGAGCGACAAACCTTACGCCTTTTCCTTGGTTATCCTCATCTCTTGTATCTCTGGAATAACTATCTAAGTCAACAGGTTCTAACCGTCCATTTACTTTAGTACCAGCAGGAATTAAGACATTTCTATTCCTATCGATAATGTCGTTAGCTATTCTCAAGGTTAGAGATTTACTTTCCCCAGGAGCAATAGTAATTGTCTCTTTATCGTAGGTGACAGGAAAAGCAACTCCAGAAGGAATGGTAACGTTTCCGTATTGCCCTGTTCTGTCTTGGTTAATTCTATATTGTGCATTAGCAGGAGCCAAGCTCAATAGGGGACTAATGACGCTTGTAGTAACGGCCATTGCCATAAGTGCAGCAGTTCCAGATTTCCATTGATGTAAGCGTGTCATAAGAGGGTTATCCTTTGTGTATGTGATGTATTTAATGACGAGGATTCACTGAGTTTGTTTCTGACTATTTTTGAACCTGTCTATAGTCGTATTCGGAAGATAAAAGTACTTATTATGATGGGAAGTCTTTGCGGTCGCGTGGGCGTAGCCCGTCGTAAATATCGCTGTTCAGAATTTGTATCCTGCTAATGTGCGTCACTAAAATAGAGGCGAGACATTTATATGACGTAAATGAGTATCATTTTGTTCCAAAATGCTATTTTTATTACTCATATCCACATATCTAAGCCATTGAATAGAGAGGAATAGGCTGACTGCGAACTGTTATTTCCATTCTAGATTGACTTGCTAGGAATTGGAAAATGTTTTCGTTTTTTTAACGAATGATTTACTATCAGTTGCTGAAATTTGATAGTATTTTGATTGATTCTCTTCTTTGATATTGGGAATTTTTTCGAGAGTTTCTACCTGATGATATTTAAATCCTTTACTTATTTTGGTTAATTCTTTTCTAGCGTCAGCAACACAGGCAAATTTTTCTTGTGCTAGTTTTTTTAACTTAATATCTAAGTTAATCATAATAATTCCTATTTAGCTCTAATAGATTCTAGTCAATTCTCTCATTCATTAGTTCTTATGTACTAAATATATCCGTTTCCTTGGGGTGTGACAGTTGTAGGTGCGGAATTTGGGTTCTAGCCATTCTTGAATTTTACGAGCAACAGAGGCAAAAATTTTTACAAGGGAGAAATGAGCGGATACAATTGTAAAGTTGGATGCCTCTCGGTGCTAGTATGATTGCTGACTATGGCTCGACACTGCAAAACATTTTTCAAGCGATCGCTCCAAATAGTAACGAATCTGATGTAGAGCAAAAGGTAGTAGTTCCCCTCTTGCAAATCCTTGGTTATAGCAATGCCGATTGGCAGTCTCAAGTGGTAATTCTGCAATCTAAGCTTGATTTCCTAGTGGGTCAACCAGATTCCGCTTTAATAAAACCAGCCTATTTAATTATTGAAGTTAAAGCACCCAGTAAAAACATTGCCCACAGCGTTTGGCAAATTAATAATTACATGCGTCACACTGGATCTGTTATCGGTCTGTTAACCAATGGCTATAACTTTCGTATACTTTATAACTATGATAAAAAAATTACAACTATTGTAGAGTATTCCCAAAGCACACTTATTCATAAATATAGGTCATTTTACAAAATTTTATCCAAAAAAACTTATTTAAACTTTACTTCTACTTTATATAAAAATCAACAAAATATTCGATTACAGTTTTTAAATTTAATCTCAAAAGAGGTGCAACAAGAAGATATGTTGGGCTTATTCAACAAAGGTAAGACTTATCCCATTTCAACACAGCAAACAAGTGAGGAAAAAATTTTAGTTTCAGAAACTAAAGAGGAACGAAAATCGATGATTATTACCGTATTTAATAATAAAGGTGGCGTAGGTAAAACTACAACAACTATCAACCTTGCTGCTGCTTTAAACAAGCTAGGTAAGCGAGTGTTGCTGATTGATATTGACGCTCAAGCTAATCTGACAATGGGATTAGGAATAGATCCTCTGGATGATATTGAACAGAAAGGGAAGAAAGATATTACCCATCTACTTACTGAACCAAGAACTAAATTAGAGGACACAATCACTACAACTAATTGGGGAGATGTTCAATTGGACTTGGTTCCATCACATATACGTCTCAGCCGAATGGAAACTACGCTTAACCAAATAGTAGATAGTGATCGTCTACTTGCAAAAAAGCTGAAAAAGCATGATTATGATTTTGTACTTATTGATCCGCCTCCCTCTTTCGGTAAAGTTAACGGCATCTCATTAATGGCATCATCAGGTATTCTTATTCCTACTCAGTTATCAGCCTACGCAATTCGAGCTTTAGAATATGTGCTAGATCAAACAAACGAAATAGAGCAATTCAAAGATCAACCTCTACCAATTTTGGGAATAGCCGTTAGTATGTACGACCAAAAATCGTCTAACTACAATAAGTCTATGCTTGTCAGACTTTTCGAGATTCTTGAAAAGAGTGGCGGGAGTAACAAAGTGGAACTTTTTCCTGAAAGCACTTGGATTCCACGTTTAAATATAGTTTCTATTTGTCAAGATAAAGGATATCCACTGTACCAAGGCGAATTTGACAACACACTTGCTTATCAAGAAAAAGAGGCCGCACAAAAAGTTCTAGAACGCTACACCAATCTAGCTCAACATTTGATTCAAGTTACTACTGGAGATTCAAAAAATAATGGATAGTTCAGAACGTCGCGCCCGTATTCGGGCCAACTTGGGCATTGAACCAATTAGTCATGGTCAAGTTTATACTTTCCAGATTGCTATACCAGCACTTGAACAGCAGAATATTTCCCTCGAAAGACGACAGCTAATAGAGGAAACTCTAACTCAACACAAAAGTAATTTAATTCCTCTGATTGTGCGCCGTACTGAGGCATACAGTGAAGAAGAAGAGTACGAAGTTGTTTATGGTGCTGATTGGTGTCTTGTTGCTAAAGAACTTGATATTGAGAAACTCTGGGTTTGGGTATTTGATATGACCGATGAGCAAGCTGCTGCTGCTAAAAAAGAAATGCAGCAATTGCTGGGTTTTTCAGATTCCTCGGATTCTATCGCTGTAGTATTACCATCAGTTTCTGAAGACACAGAATCAACTAAAAACATACTTAAGCAGCTTAATAAATTATTTCTTGAAGTAGAAACGCTTAACAAAAAGATTGAGCAACTTACTACATCGATTAAAAAATTGGAGGAGAGTCCAAATAAACAAACAAATATTGACATTCAGTTAGTTCAGCAATTTACAGAAGCTGTTAAAAAGATTATTGAAGAAGTTCCAAGCAAGCCATCGTATAGCATGAAAAAAGACCAACTACAAGAAATTGCAAGAAAGCAAGGGATAAAAATAACAACACGGATGACAAAGGCTGAGATTCTCAATGCTCTTGAAAAAGCTGATAAAAGTCATGCAGACTAACTGGGTCATATCATTATTTCCATAGCCTAACCCTGCATCTGTCGCAGTGCATTAAACGCCTTACCTCGCAACACTACTGGTAACAACGATAAACCTAAACCAGCCCAAGCTTTAGCAGTCGAAAAAGACCGTCCCGCTAAAACTAGCTCTCTGCCTTTTTGCGTTTCACCCTTTTCAATTAAACGCAAACCTAATAATAATTGTGTTTCAGTTAAACGATTTTTCCTGACCTTTTCTAATTTTTCAGATTCAAACTTATAATTTTCTAAATACTGAATTTTATCAAATAAATAAGGAATAGCTCGATTAATACCTTGCTGCTCTGCATGGTAGCGATATTCCATCAATAATTCTGGTAAGTAATAGCCCTTTTTTCCAGCTAAAGCCAGACGCACAAACAAATCATTATCCTCACAATTTTGCAGATTTGGCTGCATATATCCTAATTCTTGCAAGGTTTTACGGCGAAATAATGTCGCCCCAACTTGAAAGCTTTGCTGAATAAATACAACTTCCAACAAATTATCTACAATACCTGCGGGTAAATTCTTTCTACCCCAGCGATGAGAATTTTCTTGAGTTTTTGCCTCATCCCGGACATTGTTAATATCAATTATCCAATGGTCTGTACCAACAAAATCAATGCTAGAGTCTTCAGCAAGAATAGCTGCTGTACTTGCGAGAAAATCGGGTGTTAGTCGGTCGTCATCATCAAATTTGATAAAATATTCACCAGTGGCAGCATCAAAGCCAGAGCGCATATTATTACTTTTACCAATATTTTGCTGATGACGGATATATTTAATCCGATCGTCTGTGTATTGTGACATCAATTCGGGTGTGCGATCGCTAGAACCGTCATCACAAATAATTAGCTCAAAGTCTTGCTCAGACTGCTTGAGTACACTGTCAATTGCGAAAGGCAGTAAATTAACTCGATTAAACGTGGGAATGGAAACACTAACTTTAGGCATTTTTGCAATATGTAGAGTGGACATTGCTCACGAACTAAACGCATAATACATATTCTTGCAAAAGCCCTTAACACGCCACCCCTTAATCCCTACTTTTAGCAAGGAGCTATAGTGTATACACAAGTCCTTCTCACCCCCTCTAACTCCCTCCACTAGATACTTCCCCCCCAAGGCATCGCTACGGTGTATACAC
>JADEXV010000102.1 GCA_015206945.1 Nostocales cyanobacterium LEGE 12452
TCGCCATTGCTAGGAAATTCCACTGTTGCGCCTACCCAATAATCTCCACCGCCCACAGGAACAATATGGACATCATGACCCGTTATTGCTGGCTGGAAGTCGGGATTGCCTAATGGATGCCCCACACGCATTTGCAAGGCTTGCCCAAGTACAGGGCGGATATCAATTATCTGATTTAATTTTGCTGTTAGTGGGGTTGAACCTAACCCTGCTGCAATGACAAACCAATCTGCGGCTATTTTTCCTTCTGTAGTCTCAAGTTGATGGCAGAATTCAGGTGTTGAGGTTGGAGCATCCAAAACAGTCACGCCAAATTTGAAAGTTACACCATTTTGCTGGGCAGCCTCAACTAAAGCTAATGTCAGGGCTGTTGGATCGAGTTGACGGTCTTGGGGAGAATAGACAGCGCCAGTGATTTTTTCGTTATTAATTTGAGGACAGATATTCTGGAGTTTAGCAGTGTCCCAAATTTCTAAATTCCAGCTTTGAGAGTGGCGAATTTCTACTAACTTTTCCCATGCTGACATCCCCTCTAGGGAAGAATCAGACAAAAGCATGAGAATTCCTTGGCGATTAAAAGGGATTTTGCGACCAGTTAAAGCTTCTAATTCGGGAATCAAAGTTTCATAGCGTTGGATGCTAGTTTGTCGCATCTGCCAAGCTTTACCCTTGATTTTTTGGCTAATTACGCCCATCAAAACGCCAAGTGCAGCGCCCGTGGAAGCTTGGGCTGGTGGTTGGCGATCGCAAACTGTGATTTTTAGCCCTTTTACTAGACTCAGTTCGTAAGCGATCGCAGCCCCAACTACGCCACAACCGATAATAACTACATGACTCATTGCTGTTTTGAGGCGAAGATCGAAAGATGTGGGGGATGAGGTAACAGAGGGAGCAATTTTTACTCTCCCTGTTCCCTCATCCCCTTTGCTCATCTTACCTTGCGCTTAACTTGCCTCTGCTTCACTGCTGGTTTTCGGAAGCAGGTCGAGGAATTTGTCAATCTCTGCAAAAGCAGCTTGGGATTGATTCAAGGCAACTAGAGGATTGCTAGCACTAGTAGCTTTATCGAGTTTAACTAGGTCTTTAAAAAAATCTCGCGTTATTTGACGTGCTGTGGGTTGGTCTTTGGGTAGAAGGTTGGGAGTGACATAAGTCAGATTCAGCTTTGCTTCTGTTATCGGGCCATGTATAAAGTTACGCACATTGATCCAATCACCTTTTTTAATTAGAGTTGTCAATTCTTCTGAGCGATCGCGCACAGCCTGAATTTCAGGAACATAAGCCTGAATTTTTTCAAGTTGTACTGCTGTGTAAGTCGGAGGTGCTACCGCAACACCAGGACCACCACAACTAATCAGGAATGTGGCCAATAGTACTAGGAAAAATGAAAAAATCGAGCGTTGACGCACCATATATTGAACTTAATTGCTTTTGGTTTACCGATTCACAGTGTCATTTTAGATCGCTAGCGCAGTCAATCGTTCTTGTCAGCCAAGGATTTTGCAGAAAATCTTGATATTTTCTCTAAAGAGCAGAGTTCCGTCTGCTTTTGAAGAATTTTTAAGTACAATTACTTAATAGGTGTTAGCCAGTCCCAAAAAGAAGCGATTTTTGGCATCTGTTTAGTAACGAGGATTGTTAGGGAAGGATGATTTAGAGTTGCTAAATATCAAAGCTCTTGATAAGCTGAAACACCAATAGCATAAGCCTTCTGGCGGTTTTTCTGTCTTCACATCCTTGAAGATGCCGACGCGATATAGGAGTGTTTTTTAGTGAACGCAGCTGAACAGGCAACGAACCTTGAACTCGCCAGCAACATTGCTACGGTAGTTAATTTGTTCAAATTCGAGTTTCCTGATGCCAAATCCGATCTCAAACCCTGGAAAAATGACCCGGAAACTAGGGAGTTAGTCGATCCAGATTCTATAGATATTGGCTTTCACTTTCCTGGTATCAGCAAATCTTGGCGAAGTCGTAGTATTTTAATTCAAATCCGATTTTATCAAGATCCCATCAATAATTCCCGGCGTGCGATCGGTGTGGAGGTAGCTGGATTCGATCATCGCGGTGAAGCGTGGCGACTTTCTACGGTGGAAAACTGGAGTGTTGTCGGCGCATCTTCGCCTTCTGGTGAAATCGAGGATAAGCTCAAACAAATTTGCCGACAGATTTTAGAAGTATTTAATAAAGCAAGTGAATGAAGCAGGCAGGAGGCAGTGTTTCGACTGCGCTCAACAACCAGTTTCGACTACGCTCAACAACCAGGCAGGTGGTCGCCGAGCGCAGCCGAGGTGAGGCAGGAGGAAACCTCTCCCATGTTCGCGCAGCGTCTTGTAGAGAGCATCTTGCAATTTTTAATTAATAATTTTTTATTTTTAATTGGAGCGAAGCGACTTGACCACCGTAATATTTGTACATGGCACAGGCATTAGGGAACCAGAATACAACGAAACTTTTCAGATAATTGAGCAAAAGATTCACGCCCAACGTCCTGATATCAAAGTTTCTCCCTGCCTTTGGGGTGTATTAGGTGCAAAGTTCAATGATAATCGGGCATCAGTACCCTTGGAAGATGCAACACTGGCTTTATCTCAAGGAGAAGAAGACGCAGATATTGTACTGTGGGGGCAATTATACGGCGATCCTCTGTATGAATTGCGGCTGTTGTCTTTGAAACCTATTGAGTCAGGAAATCCCTTTGGGGAAGAACCAGGGGATATATTACAATCTCGTGTAGCGAGTTTCACTCCAGCATCTCAACTGGAAGCTAAGTTGCAAGAGGCGGGAATTGCAGAGGTATTTGAGCCAGCACGAGAGGCGGTTATCCACAGTGAACCGTATGAACGGGCGTTGCTCACAGTTTCCGAATCTGATTTGAGTGAATATTATGCACCAATAGCTAGAGCAGTTGTGGCTCAAGCAATGTTTATTAGCGAACAGCAAGAAAAATTTCCCCCCATACTCACCGATGCCCAATTGCGGGATAAAGTTGTGGAATTGCTGACTCTGGCTTTGACAGAGGCGGAGTTAGGATTGGGTGGCTGGTTATTAAAGCCATTTGTTGAACTAGCACAGTACGGCGGAACAAATTATGTCAGAGGAAACCGCCTTAAGTTAACTGATAAAATTTCCCCTATGCCTGGTGATATTTTGTTGTATCAGACGCGGGGTGAAAAAATCAGGGCGTTTATCCAAGAACAAATTGCCCAAGCAGAACCGCCAGTGGTTTTAATCGCCCATAGTTTGGGAGGTATCGCTTGTGTAGATTTGCTAGTGCAGCAGCAGTTGTCTCAGGTGGAATTATTGGTAACAGTTGGTTCCCAAGCACCATTTTTATATGAGATTAACGCCCTCTACAGCTTAGAATATGGGCAGTTATTGCCAGAGCATTTCCCTCAATGGTTGAATATCTACGATTTACGGGATTTTCTCAGTTACGTGGGTAATAAAATTTTCCCTGATAGAGTACAGGATGTACGAGTGGATAGCAGACAACCGTTTCCCCGTTCCCACGGTGCTTATTGGACAAATGCTAAAACCTGGGAGGCGATTATTTCGAGGTTGCCATAATGGTTTACTTTTTACGGTATTTAGAAAACCAGTTCAGTAATCGTAGAAGAACCTCTCCCCCAACCCCTCTCCGTTGGCGTAAGCCTGCCGTTAGGCATAGCGGAGAGGGGAGTTTGGCTCCCCATTCCCTTGTAAGGAAGGGGGCTGGGGGGTTAGGTCATTTTCCCCATAACGTGAGAGGCTAGGTCATCATGCAGTTGATGGCTAAACCTGAGCGGACTTTTGGGTTAATTGTGGGTATTGAAAAGTACCACGAACCTGCTTTCAATGTGCCGGGTGGAGGGCCAGCCGATGACGCGCTGAAATTTGCTCATTGGCTGCATCTGCACGGTGTACCGAAGGAGAATACCCGGTTATGTTTATCAGCACTGGAAGAAAATCATCAGTTAATTGGGGAATATGGGTTAACTGTAGAGTTAGCAACAGAGCAAAATATCTCCGACATTGTGACTAACTTTTTATCCCCAAAGTCGGGAGATTTACTCTACATTTTTTGGGCGGGACATGGTTTGATTACCTCAGAACGAGAGCGTCGGTTGCTTTGTGCTGATGCAAATAAACAGAATTGGCAGAATTTAGATTTAAATTCTTTATTAGTTTTGTTGGGTTCCGATAAATTTCAGATTCGGAATCATATTTGTATTATTGATGCCTGTGCCAATTATTTTTCAGAGTTGAGGGGAAGACCAACTAACTTAGGTGGCAAAGCTTTTTTGAGTGGTCAGCCAAGGACAGATGCTCAACAATTTGTGTTACTGGCTGCGCGGGAAGGAGAAAAAGCTAAGGTAAATCGTGAAACTAAAACAGGATACTTTTCTCAAGCTGTGCGGGAGGCTTTAGAGCAAGCATCTACTGAGATTTTTCCGCCGAATATGAAGATAATTGCCGAACAAGTTAAACAGCGTTTGGAGCAATTAAACAAAAACCAAGCTCCCATCTATTTATATAAGCAAAGTTGGGATGGAGATAGAGAAGAGTATCGTGTAGGAACGCTCACTTCACCACAAAATCTTCCCCGCAGTGGGGTTAAAAACTTTGTCGGACGAGAACAAGCACTTGCAACGCTACACGAACAGTTGCAGCAAACGCAACGAGTCGCCATTACTACTGTTACTGGCATGGGTGGTATCGGCAAAAGTGAACTAGCGCTGCAATATGCTCAACATCATTGGCAGGAAGCCACATACCCTGGCGGGGTTTGCTGGTTGCGGGTGAGGAATGAAGATTTGGGAACTCAGATTGTGGCGTTTGCTAGAGCAAACTTAGGTTTACAGCTACCAGAGGATGGGGATTTAGCAACTCAGATTAATTACATCTGGCGGCAATGGCAAGCAGGCGATGTGCTGTTAGTATTCGATGATGTTAGTAAATATGAGCAGGTAAAACCCTACCTACCGCCAACTGAGCCAAGGTTTAAAATACTCATCACCACACGGCAACAGTGGTTGGGGCAGTCTTTTGAGCGGTTATGCTTAGAAGTGTTAGAGGAAGTAGCTGCTTTGGAATTGTTAGTTTCATTTGTTGGGGATGAGCGGATACAAAGGGAACTAGACGAAGCCAAACAACTCTGTGCTGATTTAGGATTTTTGCCTTTAGGTTTAGAGTTAGTAGCGCGATATTTGCAACGGAAACCGGATGTATCTCTAGCTAAGATGCGGCAAAGATTAGCAGATAAGCTGCTAACACATCGTTCAATGCAAGAACCATCGGCAGAAATGACAGCACAACGAGGAATTGTTGCTGCTTTTGAATTAAGTTGGCAGGAACTAGATAACCAAGCCCAAAAATTGGGGTGTTTGCTCAGTATTTTTGCTCTAGCTCCCATTCCTTGGTATTTAGTGGAAAGATGTTTACCCAACCAAGACTCAGAAGATTTAGAAGATGTTAGAGATGATTACCTAGTGAATCTGAGTTTACTTCAGCCCACTGGAGAAGAAACTTACCAACTTCATCAGCTGATTCGAGAATTCTTGAGTGCCAAGTTAGAAGAGTTAGCTGAAGCAGATGAACTCAAGGGCGGCTTTTGTCAAGCAATGGTAGCCGTAGCAAAAGATATTCCTGAGACACCCACTCTGATAGAAATTACTCAAGCAACCCTAAATATCCCCCACCTTGCGGGAACTGCTACAGTTTACCAAGCTTGGTTAAGCGATGATGATTTAATTTCACCTTTTTTGGGCTTAGGTAACTTTTATCAAGGTCAAGGAGCATACGCGCAAGCTTTACCGTGGCGTGAACAATGTTTATCAGCTGCTAGAAAACGTTTTGGGGATGAACACCGCAATGTGGCAAGTAGCCTGAACAATTTGGCATTCCTCTACGATTCACAGGGAAGGTATGGCGATGCCGAACCTTTGTACAGCCAAGCTTTGGAGATGTATAAACGCCTGCTGGGGGATGAACACCCCTCTGTAGCATCTAGCCTGAACAATTTGGCAGAACTCTACCGTTATCAGGGTAAGTACAGCGATGCCGAACTTTTGTGCATTCAAGCTTTGGAGATGTATAAACGTCTGCTGGGGTATGAACACCCCAATGTGGCAACTAGCCTGAATAATTTGGCAGCACTTTACTATTCACAGGGAAAGTACAGCGATGCCGAACCTTTGTGCATTCAAGCTTTGGAGATGACAAAACGCCTACGGAGGGATGAACACCTTTCTGTGGCAACTAGCCTGAATAATTTGGCAGCACTTTACTATTCACAGGGAAAGTACAGCGATGCCGAACCTTTGTACATTGAAGCTTTGGAGATGACAAAACGCCTGCTGGGAGATGAACACCCCAATGTGGCAACTAGCCTGAACAATTTGGCATTACTCTACAAATCACAGGGAAGGTACAGCGATGCCGAACCTCTGTACATTGAAGCTTTGGAGATGACAAAACGCCTGTTGGGGGATGAACACCCAGATGTGGCAACTAGTCTGAACAATTTGGCAGGACTTTATGATTCACAGGGAAGGTACAGTAAAGCCGAACCTTTGTACATTGAAGCTTTGTCTATGAGAAAACACCTGTTGGGGGATGAACACCCCTCTGTGGCATCTAACCTGAACAATTTGGCATTACTCTATAAATTACAGGGAAGGTACAGCGATGCCGAACGTTTGTACATCAAAGCTTTGGAGATGTATAAACGCCTGCTAGGGGATGAACACCCAGATGTGGCAAATAGCCTGAACAATTTGGCAGCACTCTACGATTCACAAACAAGGTACAGCGATGCTGAACCTTTGTACATCCAAGCTTTGGCGATTGCTGAACAACAGTTGGGGGCAAATCATCCCAATACAATAACCTACCGTGAAAATCTGGAAGACTCGCGGCAGAATCGTCAGCCTTGATTCAATAGAATGGTTGCTTTTATCTGGCGTTGGTTTCAGTAATTTAGGTAATCTGCACCGGCTGCATTACCCGCCTGGGATTCAAATACTAGTTTAATAAGCAGGCAGCATAATTAATTACACAATGTCATTGCAAATACAGTGAAGCAAAATAATGCGATCGCAACGCCTAGAACTACTTCTCTACGATATGCTTTGCGAAGGGTGCGATCGCAATAACTGTAAATATTTTTGTTTATCTACTTAATGAGCCTCTGAACTCCGTTAACGAGGCTTTTAGCTCCGTTAACGAGGCTTTTATCTCCGTTCACGAGTCTTTTATCTCCGTTCACGAGTCTTTTAGCTCCGTTAACGAGTCTTTTAGCTCCGTTGACGAGGCTTTTAGCTCCGTTAACGAGTCTTTTAGCTCCGTTGACGAAGCTTTTATCTCCGTTTACGAGGCTTTTATCTCCGTTTACGAGGCTTTTATCTCCGTTCACGAGTATTTTAGCTCCGTTCACGAGGCTTTTATCTCCGTTAACGGGTTATAGAGATAGCGATCGTGGTTAATTGCACCATCTTTTACATCACATTCCACAGGATTTGAACCTAAATCCCAAATAGAAGATGTTTGTTTAATGCTAGTAATAATAATTTTTCCATTTTCTTGAATAATCTCAAACTCTTGGTTTTCTCCTAATAGTTCTTTAGGGATTAATAAGCCTTTTTCTGTTGCTGTTAATTTCATGTTTAATTACCTCGATTTAGTTTGTAAGCTAATCAAAGGAATTTGCTTTAAGGCGGGCAAGATGCCCACCCCACAAAATTGGATAAGGCTTACCAGTTACCTACAGGTTGAGCATCATGAGAAAACATTGAGGGATCAATTGAAATGCCTAACCCTTCAGCTACACGACGACCATAAGAAATATCTGCCCGGAAGAAGTGGCAAAGTTGGCGCATTTGGATGTCTTCCCTTGCTTGAGAGAGACTACCGACGATATTTTTAGCAAGACGCTCCTGCTGTTCAGGAGTTAGTAACCGATAGAGATTACCTGCTTGGGTGTAATCGTCGTTTCCTTCACGATGACTGTAACGATCGACTGTGACATCGCCCAAATGACTAGGTGGTTCTGCATAAGCTGGATTTTCTTTGGGCGTACCCTCAGCACTATTCGGTTCATAGTTAGGAACGCTACCGCCGTTGTTTCCCGATGCCATAAAGCCATCTCGCTGATAATGCATCACTGGACATTTGGGCTGGTTGACGGGTAGTTGCTGATAGTTACCACCCAAGCGATACCGTTGAGCATCTGGGTAAGAAAAAATTCGAGCTTGCAGCATTTTGTCTGGAGAGAAACTAACCCCAGGAACCACTGCACTAGGGCTAAAAGCGGCTTGCTCTACTTCGGCGAAATAATTCTCTGGGTTGCGATTTAGCTCTAATATCCCGACTTCAATTAAAGGATATTCCCCTTGTTTCCAAACTTTGGTCAAGTCAAAAGGATTATCTGGATGTTTTTCCGCTTGCTCCTCAGTCATCACCTGAATACACATCCGCCACTTAGGATAGTCTTTTTTAGCGATCGCTTCAAATAAATCATGAGTCGCATGATCCGGATCTTCACCCTTAATCTTCGCCGATTCGTCCTCAGTCAAGGTTTGATGCCCTTGCAGAGTCTTAAAGTGAAATTTACACCAAACGCGATCGCCCTCGGCATTAATTAAACTGAAGGTGTGGCTACCAAAACCGTCCATGTGTCGATGGGTTTTGGGAATTCCCCGATCTGAAAAGAGGATCGTCACTTGGTGAAGCGATTCAGGACTAAGTGACCAAAAATCCCACTTTGCATTCTGATCTTTGCAATTGGTTTGGGGATTGCGCTTTTGGGTATGGATGAAATCAGGAAACTTGAGGGGGTCGCGGATGAAGAAAATAGGGGTATTGTTACCTACAAGATCCCAGTTACCCTCCTCAGTATAAAACTTGAGGGAAAAACCTCTAGGGTCGCGCTCGGCATCTGCTGAACCTTTTTCTCCCCCGACTGTAGAAAAGCGCAAGAGAAGTTCCGTTTTCTTGCCAATTTCAGAAAAAAGTTTGGCTTTACTGTAGCGGGTAATGTCATTGGTAATAGTCAAAGTGCCGTGAGCAGCAGCACCTTTAGCATGGACAACTCTTTCAGGAATACGTTCTCTGTTGAAATGAGCCAGCTTTTCTATGAGGTGGAAATCCTGCATTAATACAGGGCCACGCGCTCCAGCCGTGAGTGAGTTCTGGTTATCGCTAACTGGAATACCATCAGCAGTTGTCAAGTTTTGGGGTTCAGTCATGCGTAAAGAAGCTCTCCATGTAAGTTACTCAGATTGCCCACAGTAGATTTTAGTCAGTAGATTGACGGTTGCCTACTGATAGAACAATCTAATTCATAATCATAACGAGTTTATATATAAATCATACTCGATATGATTATGAATTACCATAAATTTTTTTGTATTTTGAGAGGATATAGAGGCAATATACAGCCTCTATGCGACCTTTCAGGTATTTAAATGTTTGAGAATCAACGAGCAAACATCTGTCGCCTCAATTTGATGTTCGTCAACTAGGTGAGTTTGATGGGTGATAAATAGAGGCCCTTCATCTGGAGAAGTGGTGATATTACCGTGAGAGCCACGCACCAGAGAAGCATCCAGAGGAATCACATCCATTAAGTAGCGAAAACCCAGTTGTTTCTTAAGTAGCTTGAGAGCAATTTTTCCTTGAGGAAATTTTATTTGCGGATCGAGGAAAAGTTCTACAGGATCGTAACCAGGTTTGCGGTGGATATCTACAGTTCTAGCAAAATCAGGCGCTTTTGCATCATCGAGCCAATAATAATAGGTAAACCAAGCGTCAGATTGAGCGATCGCCACCAACTCTCCCGATCTAGGATGATCGAGATGGTAGGCTTGTTTACCCTCTTCATCCAACACCTGCGCCACGCCTTCAGTCGCTTCTAAAAGCGATCGCACTTTTGGGATATACGCCGAATCGTTCACATACACATGAGCAATTTGGTGATCGGCAACAGCAAAGGCAATGCTAGCACCAAAATCGAGCAGTTCTCGCCCTAATTCTTCTCGCACAGCAATTAAACCATTTTCCCGTAATACACGGTTCAAATCCACAGCTTTAGAAACTGGCGTAATGCCATACTCAGAAAGAATAATTACCTGAGTATTACGTGCTTGATAATATTCAATTAAATCGCCACAAACAGCATCAATTTCTCGCAAATCAGCTTGGATGTGTTTTTTATCATGACCAAATTTTTGCAGACAGTAATCTAAATGTGGCAGATAAACTAGTGATAATGTGGGGCTGTAACGTTCCTCAATCCATTTTGCTGAATTGGCAATCCATTGACTAGAACTAATGGTAGTTTTTGGCCCCCAAAAATCGAATAAAGGGAAGTTTCCTAAATCAGATTGAATTTGCGATCGCACATAACTAGGATGGGTATAAATATCAGGTAATTTTCTCCCATCTGCGGGATACATCGGGCGCGGCGTAATCGCATAATCAACTGAAGAATACATGTTGTACCACCAAAAAAGGTTGGCACAAGTGAAATTCGGATCAATTGATTTAGCTATTTCCCAAACTTTGGGAGACTGGACTAATTTATTAGATTGTCGCCAAAATTTAACTTCACATTCATCGCGGAAGTACCAACCATTAGCAACAATTCCATGCTCATCAGGCAACTTTCCTGTTAAATAAGTAGCCTGAACCGAACAAGTTACAGCAGGTAGCACTTTGTTGATGGGAACCATTTGCCCTTTAGCCGCCCAAGAAGATAAAAACGGCGTGTTTTCTCCTAGTAAACTGGGCGTTAATCCGACAACATTTAGAATAACTGTCTTTTTCATAAATTTACTTTTTAATTTGCAGCGAATTCTTTTAATACCCACTCATATTCACGCTGAATAGAAGTTAGCATATCTATCTTCATTTCTGATGGCAATACATCCCAAGTGTAAGTCTCAATTTCTAAATGTGAGCAAGCATCGTTTGTCTGAAGAAGATGCAAAACAGTAGCAATATCATCTTGGGTAGATTGCAAAATTTGATAATCATGAATGAAAATTGGGACATGAAAGTGAGTGCGCCATTCTTCAGCTAGAGATTGCTCTAAATGTGGTAATGCAGTTATTAAGTCAGGATAGTGATGAAGTGTACCATCGCTACGACGTTCTATTACCTGGTGAAGATAGGTAGATTCTGCAAAAGGACGTAAACGCTCAACTATCAAACTACGCTTCTCAAGCTCAGCAGGTATTTTTACTTTAATTGCAGCGCTGATTTGAATCTTGCCAATCTTAATTCCTGCCGATTGCAAACGTGCAAATACAGATTGTGGTTCCTCATATTCAACTGAAAAATGGCAGGTATCATAACAAACCCGAACATGTTCTAGCAATTTAGTTTCTGCTAAATTCTGCTCAATATTCAGTTTTTCTGATAAATAATTACCGCCAATTGGCAATAACCAGTTTTGATAGAAGTCAATTACTTCTGAAGTATTTTCAATTAAACCATCAGGCTCAGGTTCTAAATCAATATGAAGTATTTTTCCTGTTTCCTCACTGATGCGAATCATTTCTATAACAACTGATGCTATATTCAAACAACTCTTTTTCACAACAGTCTCGAAAGTTGCTTGATCTTTTACCCACCAAGGTTTATAGGATAATGGTAGTGTAGAAATTCCGCCATCAAGTCCTTGGGGTAATAGACTAGCTAAAATATGTGCCAAGTTTAATGTATAATTAACCCGTTCTTGTTTAGACCAATCTGGTGCATAAACTTGGTCTTTTACCACCTGTCGATGGAATCCGCCATAAGGGAATCCGTTTAAGGTGAAAACATATAAATCTTGTTGAGCTAACCAAGTTTGAAATTGAGCCAAGTTATCACTTTCTAAAAGTTCTTTTGCAGCAACATCTGCTAACCTCAAGCCAATACCAAAAGGTTCTGTAGGCGATAAACGTGATTTGAGTTCGGGAATGTACTTCTTTAAATTGGCGAAAACCTCTAACCAAATTTCACCAGGATGAATATTACTGCAATAAGTTAAGTGAAAATTATTGTTTTTTGTAATTTTCATTTTCTAGCTCTATCCTTTGTAGATGTAATCTGTTTTCTTTGGCTTAAACTATTTCGCAAAATACTTGCTACATATTCATGGGTAGGGGCGCACATCTATGCGCCCCTATAGCCGATTAATGGTATTACTGGGTGTATACATTCAAATTTAAGTAACAGCAAATACTTTTGCTAACTTCATCGAAATTGGTAGTAAGATTAGAACGAATAAACCGTAATACAAACCAGCAAAACCAGATGCAATGGTTGCATCTAAGACTATTAGGGATAAAACACCTATTTTCACAGCATTGCGGATATTTTCGGCTATCGGTTCCCGCGCCGCTTTGATAAAGTTAGGCAAGATTCTGATAGCTAATAAAATAGCGAATGGCAGGGCTGCGATCGCTCTATACTCTTCTAATAATCCTAAAGCTAAAACTGCTGTCAAAACTATTGCAATTAGCAGTAGTGCTAGTACTCCCGTAATCTTCTTACCACCATGAACTTCACCCTGACTAATTGCGGTAATAGCAGCAATATAAACAACAGGAATCAGCGCTAAATACCAACGTTCTCCGATTATTTCTGGTACAGCACTTACACCTAATAATAAGTTACTGCCACGGCACAAACCCATATTTAAAGGGCCGAAAAAAGGATGATGTTTGGCGAGTGAGTTATAGAGGAGGCATGAAAGAGTAATAAAAATAGCGATCGCAGCACTCAACCAAGATACTTCAAGAGCAGCTATAATACCGATTGCAAATAGTATACTTCCTAATAAAGTAGCATTTTGACGAGATACGCGACCACTCGGAATTGCTCTATTTGGGCGTTCTTTTGCATCTAATTCCGCATCAAAAACATCGTTAAAAACTATACCGCCACCATATAAACCAGTTGTAGCTAATAACAACCAAGCTAATGGAATTAGTATGGCAAAACTTGCTTCGCCATTAATTAATTTAGCAAAAATCATCCCAGAGCCAGAAGCAGCAAAACCTAGAAGAATATCTGCCCAAGCAGTAACAATATTAGCAGGACGCATTAACTCTAGATAACCCCGCCAGCTTTGAAAATTTAAGCTTACAACATTCACTTATCTGCCTCCGTGCCTAGTATTTATCAAAATAAACCGCATATTACAGATTAACCAGATATTTATACACTCCTCACTGCCAATTTTCTACTCAATCAACACAAAATCTGAAGCTGATTTTATTCCTGGTTCCTGTCCCCGTAGCACAGAATTACCACTGAACAACTGACGCTGATCGATAGATTGGGGATTGAGCCAATCTGAAGCTTTCATCTGCCCAGTTTGACTGTAAGCAGCCAAGGCATTCTCATAACAAACTGCTCGCACGTGTTCTTCAGGAATGCCCCTATCTAACATCAACTGAGCCGTTTTCGGGACTGCCAAAGGATCGCTAATACCCCAATCAGCGCTACTATCTACAATGATGCGATCGCATCCATATTTACGGACAACTTCTACCATCCGGGCGTTACCCATCTTCGTCTGTGGGTAAATTGTGAAAGCCGCCCAAAAACCACGTCCTAATACTTCTTCAACGGTTTCTTCGTTGTTGTGATCGATAACTACTTGTGAAGGATCTAAGCCATATTCAATACAGCGATCCATACTCCGACTAGCACCCGCCTTTTTATTACGGTGAGGAGTATGAATTAGTACCAACGTATCGAGTTCTTTGGCTAATTCTAACTGTTGACAAAAGTACTTGTCTTCTGCTTCTGTCATATCGTCATAGCCAATTTCACCAATGGCAACAACTCCTTCTTTACACGCATAAAGTGGTAGAAGTTCCATAACTTCAGCTGCTAGCGCTTCGTTATTAGCTTCTTTCGGATTTAGGCCGATTGTGCAGTAGTGTTGGATGCCAAACTGACTAGCACGAAACCGTTCCCAACCTACAAGACTACTGAAGTAGTCTTTAAATGAGCCAGCGTTAGTTCGGGGTTGCCCTAACCAAAAGGCTGGTTCAATAACGGCGACAATTCCATATTCCCGCATTACTAAGTAATCGTAAGTAGTACGGGAACACATGTGAATGTGAGGATCGATAAACATCATGGTTTTAATAATTGGGCATTGGGAAAGAGGAGGCAGGAGGCAGAAGGCAGGAGGCAGAAGTACTTTAATTTTGAATTGATTTCTCCCTCATTCCCACTCGCCACTCCCTTTTATTTGTAAACAAAGAGGCCTTAGCGTGGCTCGCCGCAGGCATCGCGGCTAAAACTGTTCCAAGTCAGATTACCTTGTTGAATGGATGACTGTAAATCTGGGTAACGGGAAAGTAATGCTTGCGCTTGGGGTAAAGGAGACTCGGCACAAGCTAACGCTGCTGCTTCTTGCTCGTATGTATCCCCATTAGTCAGTACTTTTTCTAAATCTGTAATGATTGTACTATCTGCAAACCGTCCTACAGGCCGCCAAAGTTCTGGTGTAACTGAGCGTTTAGCTGCCCAACGTTCATGGGCATAGTCTGCCAACATCCTCGCCAATTCTGGGTTAGCACGCCGATCTAGACCCCAAATTAGATGCAACGGACTACCGACAAACACAGCCTTCAGTACCATCTGATTCCAAGCAGCATTATCTAAGTAATTTGCTGGATAAGGGTTACGCAGTGCTATAGCTTGAAATACATTACTCATATTGCTGCGAATTCCCTCAGCAGTACGATGGCGATGTAGCTCTGGGTGTGGTAAAAGTGGCAAACTTTGATAAAGGGCAACTAACTCCCCCATATCGGCAGTGGAGAAGACTCGATCGAGCGATCGCACATAGCCCTCAGCATCATCGTGGGGCAAAGCTAAAAGCAAAAGTGTGCGACCTGCTTGATCTACACTCCAATTACCAGGATACCAGCCGGGAATCAGATCCTCTGCTGCTTCCAAGTCTTGGAATGTTAGCTGCAAATCCTGTTTACCTAGATAACGCGGCACAGCACTAAAAGCCGTAAAAAACACTCGTTCAGCAGCGCCGCTAACAATCTGTGCTTGCTTCTGTTCCAACCAAGTAAAAGCTTTCTCTGAAACAGACTTTAACAGCCAGTGATGCAGTAATTTGTTTACTTTATTCATGATAAATTCAGGATAAGTTGCCCAACTTCTTTGTGACAACCAAGTATAAAATATAGCATTAAACTTGATATTTTGGGTTTGAAGCAGTTAGATAATATCTTACTGGGATCGTAACTTCACTGAATCTATAAAAATATCCTGACTTTAAAGAAGATACTGTAAAGATACCATTTTGATTAGATAAATCCTAAAATTATCTTACGGAAAAAAATTAGAATTCTATGTAATAATGATCCCCATTACTAACCTCAGATATAAAGCATAGGCATTAATATAAATTGTGAATTCATGTTATTTTGGAAATTTACATATTAGGTAAAGATACTTGAAAACTATGATTAGCTTAGTAAATATATTTGTTTAGTAGTTCATTGAAATCTTGAATTACATAACAGGTTTAGTTTGAGTATTTTGCTATTAATTTAATTGCAATAGGGTATATATTTACAGTTACTTGAAAAATAATAATATTCAAATGGTTATTCAACAAAAAAGCGCTCTTAATCTACAACCAATTAACCAATGTGTCCGTGTTACCTTCAATTATGATGTTCACTTCACTAGAGGTTTATTTGAATTAAATAATCCTTTACTTGCACAAGCGATCGCCGCGGATGGGGAGACAACCCCTAAACAAGTGCTAGCAGTGGTAGATGGAGGATTTTTACAGTATCAAGATGGGCTGTTAAAAAAATTATCAGCCTATGCCCAATGTTATGAGGATGTAATAACACTGAGTGGTGAGCCGATAGTAGTTCCAGGTGGAGAAGCAGTCAAGAACGATTCTAGATTTATAGAGCAAATTCATCAACGGATCAATGCAGCTGGATTGTGCCGTCACTCCTACGTTTTAGCAATTGGAGGTGGAGCCGTCTTAGACATGGCAGGATACGCAGCAACAACGGCTCACCGAGGAATTCGACTACTACGAGTACCGACAACAGTATTAGGGCAAAATGATTCGGGTGTAGGAGTCAAAAACGGCATCAATGCCTTCGGTAAGAAAAACTTTTTGGGTACATTCATGCCACCTTATGCTGTCTTGAATGACTTTGATTTTCTTACTAGCCTCGACGATCGAGATTGGCGATCGGGCATTGCAGAAGCGGTGAAAGTAGCGCTGATTAAAGATGCAGATTTCTTCGATTTCATTATGACTAATGCCGATAAATTGGCTAATCGAGACATGGACATAATGGAAAGACTAATTTATCGTTGTTCTCAGTTGCACCTAGAGCATATTGCTGGTAGTGGCGATCCCTTTGAAATGGGTTCATCGCGTCCTTTAGACTTTGGACACTGGGCTGCTCACAAACTGGAGCATTTAACTAATTACAGCCTACGTCACGGTGAAGCTGTAGCGATCGGCATTGCTTTAGATACAACCTATTCATATTTAACAGGGCAACTCTTACAATCTGAGTGGCAAAGGGTTCTAACTACACTCAAGAAATTAGGCTTTACTTTGTACGTATCGGCATTGACAGAGCAATTAGATCAACTAGACCATCCGCATTGTCTATTTAGGGGGCTTACGGAATTCCGCGAACATTTGGGAGGAAAATTGACAATTACCCTTCTACAAGGAATTGGAGAGGGAATTGAAGTTAACCAGGCCGATTTGTCTTTGTATAGAGATGCTATTTTGATGCTAAAAGATTGGGAACTTTTGCATTGATTCTCCATTGGATGCAATTAGCAGAAACGATGTTTAACAACAAGCCCGGAGGTGGAGAGTAAGATTTTCTTCACCTTTGGCTAATTGCGATTATTTTATGCAAATATACTGCTTAATTTTTAAAGCGATCGCAAATTCGTGGTTCGGAATTGCAAAATACTTTTTAGTTCCTCTTCTTCTTCGTTGAGAACGTGGTAAGTTTCTCAACTTTCATACTAAATGAAAGTTATCGTGAGCCAAAAAAGTATGATGTCTTCGCTTCTCGTCAACGACGCTCAAAATAATTTGCAAGAGATCATCGACCAAGTTGCACAGGGTAAACCTGCGAGCATTCGAGGCGATCGCGGTAATGCGATTCTGCTTGCAGAAAAAGATTGGTCTGCAATTCAAGAGACTCTTTACTTATTATCTCTCCCTGGAATGCGAGAATCTATAAAAGAAGGACTAGCAACCCCAATCCAAGAATGTGATGGGGAGTTGGATTGGTGAGTCAGCAAGCTTCTGAGGAGCCACTTGTAAACCCCGAAGGAACGAGTTGGAGGTTGATTTACACCAAACAAGCGCAAAAAGACGCGAAGAAACTAGCTTCTAGTAACTTAAAGGAAAAGGCCGAGGAATTACTTACAGTCCTTAAAGAAAATCCTTTTCACAATCCTCCACCTTATGAAAAGCTGGTTGGTGACTTATCCGGTGCTTATTTTCGGAGGATAAATATACAGCATCGGTTGGTATATGAGGTCATCGAATCCGAGCAAGTAGTCAAGATAATTCGGATGTGGACGCATTACGAGTAAGTTATCTCCTCAACCCCCCTTGGTGTTCGCAATGAAAACCTCGATGCTCCCAAGCTTGCATATCTACATCAGTAAGTTTTGTCACATTTGAGCATTGCGGTTGAATAATTTGACTTAAAATCGCCCAAAATAAGCTGCGCGTTACATCTAATCCAGTTTTAGTCCAAGATTCTCGATTACCAGGAATACCCACTTCTTGAACAATTTCTGGCTCAACCCAAATACCATGAGCGCCAAAAAGAATCTGTGCCATCCATTTAGCTCTGGGTAAATGACTTGGCGAAGTAATCAACATGACTTTATGCACTCCCCAACGGCGCAGAATTGGAATACCATAATAAAAATTTTCAAAGGTAGAATTCGCGCAGTTCTCTAACCAAACGTTTTGTAACTCTGCTAATTCCGCCTCAAAAATTAACCTTATACAGGGATCTGGAGAACCATGAGAAATTAAAATTGGGGTTTGTGGGTATTGTTTTGCTAGTTGGGCAACATAAGTTTCTCGACGAATACTGCCACCTAGCACAAAGAAAGCATCTATTGGCTGCGAAGAAGCAAAAAGTAAGGTTATAGTAGTGAAAATCAGCCAAACACCCAGGACAACATATAATCCACCACTGAGTTTTTGTAACAATTGCCACAGATTAACGAATTTTTTTTTAATAGAAATTAATGATTTGATGGTAAATTTGCGTTTCATGACTTAAGTAAGAAAAACTGATTTTATTACTGTCTAACAGTACTGCAATTCAGTGAGCAAAGTGCTATCTTATAAAAGTAATCTAGAATGCAAACATGACGCTAATTAAAGTGTCACATGCTTAGTATAGCCTTCCGGAGAAGACTAACAAACTGAGAAATCATTGTTAATAACTAATGCGGCATTTTTGGCATCATTTAAGGATAAAAATGATGAAGGAAGATTGTTGATTCTGGGGTATAAAAACTTAAAATTTTCTGGAAAGCCTGATTGCTAAACTGTCAACAACACAATTATTCCAGCTAAGTATACATGAACCAATCTGCGAAAAGTTACTCACCGCTCCAAGTAGCCTTGATTGGTGGAGCGATCGCCACAACTGCTACCATATCCGTGTTCGGCCCCGCTTGGACTCGTGGTGTCCGTGCTGCTCTAGCCCTACAAGACAGCCCAAAAGTGATAGTTGACCAAGTTTGGCAACTGGTAAATCATGAATATGTTGATGGTAAATTTAATCAACAAGATTGGCAAGCAACCAGGCAAAGCCTGTTGAGCAAAGACTACTCTTCTAAGGAAGAAGCATACACTGCTATCCGCGAAGCTTTACAAAAATTGGGAGATCCTTACACTCGGTTCATGGACCCCCAACAGTTTGAAGCTCTGACTAGCCAAACATCTGGGGAAGTCTCTGGTATTGGTGTTCGGATGGAAGTGAACGAAAAAACTCAGCGCCTCACCGTTGTCGAAGCCATAGAAAATTCTCCGGCACTGAGAGCTGGGATCAAAGCAGGCGATGAAATTTTGGCAATTGACGGCAAACCCACTCTCAAAATGAAAGTGGATGATGCTTCTAAGCTAATCCGTGGCAAAGCGGGTACTCCCATCAAGTTACGCCTAGGACGGGCAGGCCAAACTGCGTTTGATTTGAAGCTGACAAGGGCAAGTATTGAAGTGCCAACGGTACGCTATACCCTCAAGCAAGAAGGGAATCGCCGCGTTGGCTATATCCGTTTGCGAGAATTTAGCGCCCATGCCGCAGAACAAATGCAACGAGCCATCCGCGATTTGAACACTAAGAAAGTTGATTCTTATGTCTTGGATTTGCGGGGTAATCCTGGCGGTTTGTTGCAGGCGAGCATTGAAATTGCTCGGATGTGGTATAATGACGGCGGAATTGTCAAGACAGTAGACCGTGTGGGCGGCACTGAGGAAACTAAAGCTAATCGCACTGCTTTGACAAATCGTCCTTTGGCGGTCTTAGTAGATGGCAATTCAGCTAGTGCTAGCGAAATCCTCACAGGGGCACTCAAGGATAATAAGCGGGCGGTAGTCGTAGGTGGTCAAACTTTTGGCAAAGCCCTAGTGCAGTCAGTTCATGAACTCGCAGATGGTTCCGGCTTGGCTGTCACCATAGCCCATTACTACACCCCGGCGGGAACAGATATTAACCACAAAGGGATTGCCCCAGATATCAAGCTAGACTTGACAGAAGCACAAGAGCGTCAATTAGCTTCTAATCCAAATCTAATCGGAACTAAGAGCGATCCCCAATATGCTCGGGCGATCGCAATTCTATCAAATAACAACTTTGCCCAGCCGCCAGCAAATCAACCGACTCGACCCATGAGCCGCGCTGGTGACTTGAAATTTTAGGTGAGTGATTTGTTACCAGGTATTCATATATTCCCAAATCCAGATTTTTGGAGTTATGGAAATTGCTTGATATTACCGTTCCAAGATTTTGATTTGGGAATACTAGCTAGTAATCCCATCTCCAAAATCTCAGATTTATGAATCATCAGCCAGTTGATACAACCGCTGCCACCAGATTTTTACCAATGGTGTCGGTGGTTGTTCCTATTTATAACGGTGAGGCGGATTTACCAGAGTTAATCAATTGTCTGTTGTCTCAAACTTACCCAAAAGACCGGGTAGAATACTTGTTGGTGGACAATAACAGTAGCGATCGCACTCTCACCATCCTGAAAACATCTGCCGAAAATTGCCCAATTACAATTCGCCCCTTGAGCGAAACCCAGATTCAAAGCTCTTACGCTGCTCGTAATACTGGAATTCGCGCCGCTACGGGTGAAATTATCGTTTTTACCGATGCAGATTGTCGCCCACAACCGCAATGGTTAAACGCACTAATTCAGCCTTTTGTCAACGCAGAAGTCGTAATTGTTGCTGGTGAAATTGTGGCACTACCAGGCACAACTCTGCTAGAACAACACGCAGACCGTCAAGAAACTTTATCGCAAAAGCATACCCTGAACCATTCTTTTCGTCCCTACGGTCAAACGGCTAATTTGGCGATTCGACGCATTGCCTTAGAAAAAGTGGGTTTATTTCGCCCCTATCTTACCACTGGTGGTGATGCTGATATTTGTTGGCGAATTTTGGGGGAAAACATCGGGCGTTTAGAATTTGCCCCAAATGCGATCGTTCAGCACCGCCACCGCGCTACACTTCAAGAACTGCAAAGTCAATGGAGGCGTTATGGACGCTCAAATCGCTATCTGCATGAACTGCACGGTGTAGATTTAATGCGAGAGATGACACCCAAAGAATACGGCTATCGTTTGGCACGTTGGTTATTGAAAGAAGTACCAAGAGATATTAAAAAGGCGTTGGCGAAGCAAGCCACCCTTGTAGATTTATTAAGTACTCCCATTGGTTTGTTCACGGCTAGGGCGCGTACTGCTGGACAAAGAGATGCCAAGCTACCAGAGAATGCCAAGATAATTGCTCGACTGTAACGAACAAAAAGGGCGTTGCTGATTTAGATGTGTAAATCTTGGTATAGAGATGTTCGAATTACTAGTCTCTACAAAGGTTTTGAAATCACGTAAAATCATTTTTATACGTGAATTCAGTAATACCTAAGCAAAAACGCTCTTGTCAGTCCAGAAGCATTGACTGAAACCCTTATTCTTTCCTTAGCTCACAAAAGCGAATGTATCTTAAGAAGTATTTTCAAAAATAGGTAAAGCAAATATGATGTTATTCATGAACTTTTAACTTTAGTACCTTGTATTTAATAAAATAAGAATTTCAGTAGGTAGGGCTTGGCCACTCAGCACTTTAGTCGTTATTAGACAAGCTTGTGGCACTGAATAGGGCGAAAAGTTGATTGAAGCTACACAAGTTTGATTGCTTCCTCATTATTGAGAGATTAAGTTAGTAAATCAAAAACCCAAGTTCTGTCATTCATATTTATTTATAGAGTGTCCGCTCTTTCAAGTAACCTTCTCTTCTTGCCTGCTCTATAGCGTCTGAAGTCTTGAGGAAAGCATGGGGTTTGCTTACCCTGCTCTTTTGATTCACAGCTACGCTTCATAGTTTTGTGAGTTGAGCAACATGAAAGTGGATGAATTTAATCAAGATATAGAACAGATAGATAAATTGCGCTCACAGATACAGGAACTATTAAAATGCTATGGAAGTAAGCTGAACTCACAACAGGAGATGATAACAGAGGCTTTCGAGGAACTTAACACCGCAATGGAAGAACTATTGACAGCTTCCGAGGAGTTAAAGGTAACACGAGCGGCGGTAGAGAAAGAGCGCCAGCGTTACCAAGATTTGTTCGAGTTCGCTCCAGATGGTTACTTGGTAACTGATATGAACGGGACAATCCAAGAGGCTAATCATGTAGCAGCAACTTTGCTTGGTGTCCAACAAAAGTATTTAGTAGGTAAACCATTAATTCTTTTTATTGCTCAACAACACCGCCAGTCTTTTAGCTCTCAAATAAACAATTTGCAGGAGATAGTGAACTGGGAAATTTACCTACAGCCACGAAAAGGAAAGCCTTTCCCTGCTAATGTGAAAGCGTCTGTAGTATACGACGTTGACGAGAAGTACCTTGGCTGGCGTTGGCTGCTGTGCAACATCAGTGAACGCAAACAAGCTGAAGAAATGTTGTACCGAGCTTACAATGAGTTAGAAATACGGGTGGCGGAACGGACAGCAGAACTGGTAAAAGCAAACCAGAAATTGCTAAATGAAATTACAGAACGTAAAAGAGTCGAGTCACAACTACTGCACCTTGCTTTTCACGATACACTGACGGGTCTGGCAAACCGCGTTGCATTTATGAACCGCCTAAAACATGCGATAAATTATTCAAAACGGCATTCAGATTATCTATATGCTGTACTATTTATCGACTTAGATCGGTTTAAGGTGATCAATGACAGCCTTGGACACCTAAATGGAGACCAATTGCTGCTTGCTATTGCAAGTAGACTAGAAATATGTGTACGCTCCATAGACACAGCGGCACGGCTTGGGGGAGATGAATTTACAATCCTGCTTGAGGGAATTCAGGATATGTCAGACGCCATCAAGGTAGCTGAAAGGATTCAGAAGGAACTGGCGTTACCTTTTGAGCTTGGCGAACAAGAAGTCTTCATCACGGCGAGTATTGGTATTGCGTTGAGTTCGACAATAGACTATCAACACCCAGAAGAACTGTTGAGGGATGCAGATACAGCAATGTACCGAGCCAAGGAGCTAGGCAGAGCGCGTTATGAGCTATTCAACTCAGATATGTATGCTGATGCTCTAGCGAGATTGCAGTTAGAGACTGATTTGCGCCGAGCAATTGAACGCGAAGAATTTCGGGTTTATTACCAACCGATTGTTTCGCTCACTAGTGGCTCTATTATAGGTTTTGAGGCTCTATTGCGCTGGCAGCATCCAGAGCGTGGTCTGCTTAATCCAGCAGATTTTATTCCCCTAGCAGAGGAAACTGGACTAATTTTCTCCATTGGCAAATGGGCGTTGTATGAGGCCTGCCGCCAGATGCAAGTTTGGCGAGTATGCCATTGTTCTAAATTACTAGAGAAAATTAGTGTTAATCTCTCCATCAAGCAATTTTCTCAGCCGGATTTGATAGAGCAGATTGGGCAAATTTTGCACTCAACTGGCCTTGATGCTGGCACTCTAATGCTAGAGATTACTGAAAACGCAATTGTGGAAAATGGCAATAAGGTAACTGCCGCAATCTTACAACTTCGAGAGATGGGCATTGAGTTATCAATTGATGACTTTGGTACGGGCTATTCCTCATTAGGTGGTCTTTATAACTTTCCGATTAGTGTGTTGAAAATTGACCGTTCTTTCATCAGCTTAATGGGCACTAATAGTAAGAATTTAGAAATTATTGAGATAATTGTCACCCTGGCACACAAGCTAGGTGTGGATGTGCTTGCCGAAGGGGTAGAGACAAAAGAGCAACTACTACTTCTAAGAAAGTTAAACTGTCAATATGGCCAAGGACATTTTTTCTCAGTTCCGTTAAATAGCTCGGCAGCAGAGGCATTAATTATGGAAAATCCTCAATGGTAAGGGTTATTAAAAAAATTCGCAATTAATAATGACGCTCTTTTTATTTTCATAGCAATAATGAATCATAGCTACTGGAGACTGTCTTACTATATGGTCGCTTAGTTTGATTCAAGACGGGCAAACTCTCTTCAGCGGTAGCCAAGATGAAACCATCAGTTGTTGGGATCTTGCTATGGGGGAATGTCGGCAAACTTTGTTGTCAGATCGTCCCGATGAAGGCAAGATGGTTAATCCAGCAGCAGGGTTGACGGAGGCAGAGATGTCAATTTTAAAAGCTTTAGGGGCGGTAGAAGTGAATTCAAGTTGCTCAATGCCTGCCAACTTTCGCTAAATTGGAAAAAGGAAAACTCAAGGGAATTTTAAATGTCAGCACAATTGTTACTGGTGGATGATGAACCAGGGATACGGGAAGCCGTGAAAGACTATTTGCAAGAGAGCGGTTTCAGCGTTCAAGTCGCCAGTAACGCCCTTGAAGGTTGGGAATGGATGCAACTGAATACACCTGACTTAGTAATTTCCGATGTGATGATGCCTCAAGTGGATGGCTATCAGTTCCTGAAGCAACTACGGGAAGACCCCCGTTTCCAAGCACTACCGGTAGTATTTTTAACTGCTAAAGGTATGACAGGCGATCGCATTCAAGGCTATCACGCTGGTGTTGATGCCTATCTACCCAAACCCTTTGACCCAGACGAGTTAGTAGCTATAGTCGAAAATTTGCTAGCCCGTCGCGCCGCTAAAGCTGCAAGTACGGGAGATGACGCTGAAACCCCCGATCTTGCTGAACTAGCCAATCAGATTGCCCAAATTAAAGCATTGTTAACTCAAAGAAATGCTATTTCCCAATCGCCAGCCCCTTTTAAAATTGA
Source organism: Nostocales cyanobacterium LEGE 12452 (assembly GCA_015206945.1). Taxonomy (GTDB): domain Bacteria; phylum Cyanobacteriota; class Cyanobacteriia; order Cyanobacteriales; family Nostocaceae; genus Nostoc. The sequence goes on from JADEXV010000102.1 coordinate 24,532, forward strand.
TTTGACTCCTAGAGAACAAAGTGTTTTAAATTTGGTCGCTGAAGGGTTGATGAACAAAGAAATCGCCCGTCGCTTAGAAACCAGCGTCCGTAATGTAGAAAAATACGTCAGCCGTTTGTTTAGTAAAACTGGTACCAATAGCCGTACAGAGTTAGTTCGTTTTGCTCTGGAACACGGTCTTGCTAAATAGGGATTGGGAATTGGGCATTGGGCATTGAGTTAGTAGTTATTTTGCATCTCCCTCATCTCCCCTGCTCCCC
>JADEXV010000460.1 GCA_015206945.1 Nostocales cyanobacterium LEGE 12452
CACTAACTTCACAACAGTTAGACGAAAGAATCAGTTCCTTGCAGCAATCTTCTGCTGGAGAGAAACCTACTTCACAACTCCCCTCCTCTAGAGCTGCTGCTAATAATCCATTTATCGATCAATTAGGGGACGCAGGGAAAAACCCCACATCCAGAGAAGTAGCTACTGGCACATTATTTGACACACCTCAAGTAGCAGAAGCTAGACAATACCTAACAAAGCGTTGGCAACCACCTACTGGACTGGGACAAACATTAGAGTACAGTTTGATAGTTGGTGTTGACGGCACAATTGAACGAATTTTCCCCCTTAATAAGGCAGCAAGAGAATTCGTTGATAACGCTGGGATGCCTGAAGTTGGCAAACCTTTTGTTTCCGCTAATAGAAATGGACAAAATGTCAGAATTAGAGTTGTTCTCAGTCCTGATGGCAAGGTACAGACTTTTCCAGATGAATAACTAAACTCATCTTTTTAATGCCACTTGTAAAACTGGTACAAATCTTGTGCCAGTTTTTACTGACTACATTGCTCTTAAACTCACTTGTTAAAGTCCAGTTACGAAACTGGTCTTACTATTAATTACCAGTAAACCTACCAAGAAATATAATTACTGTTAACACCAATTCTCCAAAACTAAACTATAGATACAAGTCTGGAAACCCAGATTAAATCTTACGCTTCTTAATTCGTAATTAAGAATTGGTATTAATAAATCATATCAAAGGTAGAAAATATGCAAACAATTGGTACCCAAAAAGACAGTGCAGCTTGGGTTATTCAGACTTGGGCAGCTTTTGTGATTTCGATTTCTATGACCAGCTTCGGTATTGTAAATTTACCTGTAAATGGCTGGGTGAAAGGCTTTATGGGTATGGGTATGGCTTTCTCTGTTGGCTCAACTTTTACTTTGGCAAAAACTACTAGAGACTTGCATGAAACTAGAAGATTAACTGCTAGGTTAGACGAGGCAAAAGTAGAAAAATTACTTTCACAACACGATCCTCTAAATTTCAAATGAAGGGAGTTAGTCCTTACAGGGAATTCAAAATTATCTTTGCATCAGAAATTAACTACATAAAAAACAAAAGGACTGGATATACCAGTCCTTTATTATATTGATTTAACGTTTTTATCTTAATAACGGGATTTTTTGGTTTTTAACTTTTGCTTTTTACGCCGACGTTCGCTAGCAGCAACCGCTTGTTCTACAGGATAACCCACTAAAGGAATTACCTGATATTTGCGCTCATCTTCTAATTTTCTCAATTCAGTGTAATCAACCCAGTGAATGCAATCAACCGGACAAGTGTCAATTGCTTCTTGGATAATTTCCTCAACATCCCCATCTTGCCGAACCACGCGCGATCGCCCGTAATCTGGTTCAATGTAAAAGGTGTTACGCGCAACATGAGCGCAATGCTTGCAACCAATACAGGTGATTTCGTCAACATAAACACCATTTTGGCGCAATATACCACCCAATTCCGGTTCTAAACCAGAACGTTCTGGGGCATCCCGTAAAAAACCCCCTAATTCTGGTTCCAAACCGGAACGGTTGTCTTCTTGTTCTTCCGGCGACGGCAGAAAATCAGCCATTACGCACTCCAGCGCTGTACTACCAAGCGAATTGAACCATCTTCATTTTTTTGTTGTTCAGAGACTTGAAAACCAACACGAGCGGTTTCTTTCACAACTGTTTGATAAGCATAGCGCTGTGTTACTTGGCGCAAAAATCCATCTACAGACAAATCTTGCTGCCAATATTGTAAGTCAGCCACCAATTCATATTCCTTGCCATTCCATCTAAAGCCGATGTCATAGCCATTTTCCTGCTCAATACTAACTTCCGCAGGATGGGTTTGACCGCGATAGCCACGAACTTCTCGTGGGCCGGGTTTCCAGTCTACGCCCAATTCAGTCAAAGCATCTTTCAAAGAATCAAGGTTACGGATTTGAGTCTTAATTTGGCTAAAGTGTGACATGGTGGTTGTGAATTAATAACACTAAACTACTTTGAAAACTTACCAATCGCTGTAAGTGGTGTGTGTATTCGCCACATTAGATTGCTGCACCTTGGCGGCGAAATATTCTGAGGTTGGCTCATGATTAAGTACTTGTCCCAGCTGTGCTTCTATTGCTGCTGTAACTTCAGCGCAAGAATTACCCACAATGCCAGTGACTTTCTCTTGTACCCGACCGTCTGGATAGATTATGAACTCTAATGTCTCCATTCTTTTGGTCAACCAGGATAAGTACGCTTAAATTGTACTGCCTTAGCAGAAGGCTACAAATATAGCCGTAGGAACATATTTAGATACAAACTTGCCATTTGTTGACTAATGTTCCATGTTTCAACATATATATCTCAGAATCTTTACAAAACTTATTAATATTATAAGCACACGCATCAGTATTTAGTTAGTTTCTCTTAACCTTATTGATTAGTCAAGGTAACTACTGGAGCTAGCCAAGTAAGCTGAAAAAGTCCTAAAAATAAGCATTAGAGGTAGTATAGCCAGCAAGACAATTCACAAAAATATAAAATTTAGGCTCTTCAGTACTTGTTATGCCAAATTATTAAGATATAGATATCAAACAATGCCAAAAAATGTATCAATAATCTGTTAAAAGTACTATAAGGATTGACATATCAAGAATATTTCTTGTTAACTGTA
>JADEXV010000103.1 GCA_015206945.1 Nostocales cyanobacterium LEGE 12452
GGGCGGAGGAGCAGAGGGGCAGGGAAGAAGTAACTAATGCCCAATACCCAATGCCCAATGCCCCATTCAATCCTGCACAGTCATTGGCAGACGAATAGTGAAAGTAGAGCCAATTCCTGGCTGACTTTTGACAATAATTTCACCACCCATCATCTGGCAAAAGTGGCGGCTAATTGCTAACCCCAGTCCCGTACCTCCATACTTTTTCGTAGTGGAAGTATCACCTTGTGTAAAAGGTTGAAATAACTGCTGCTGTTGACGGTTAGACATACCGATACCTGTGTCGGTAACGGTGAAAATAATGCTGCCTAAAGGAGCCTCCGGTCGGAATTCATCCTTTTCTCTGTTGACTGTCAGGGTTATCTTGCCGTTTGTAGTGAATTTACTGGCGTTGCTGAGTAAGTTTAACAATACCTGCCGCATCCTAGTTTGATCGGCGTACATGGTGCCAAGTTGCTCATCAAAATTTACTTCTAAAAGATTGGCATTTTTTTCTATAGCTGGTTTGACTGTGAGAACAACGTTATGAATCAGCGTCGCAATCTCGAATGTCTCAGGATACAGGGTCATTTTCCCTGCTTCAATTTTTGACAAGTCGAGGATTTCGTTAATCAAGTGCAGTAGGTGCTTACCAGCAGCGTTAATTGTTTCTAAGTCGGTGATAAAATCTGGCGATAAACCAAGATCGGTAGCGTCATCCTCTAGTAGTTGGCTTAAGCCAATGACAGCATTTAATGGTGTGCGTAATTCGTGGCTAACATTAGCCAAAAATACGCTTTTTGCCTTGCTAGCAGCTTCGGCTAATTCTTTAGCTTGTTGTAGTTCTTTTGTTCGCTCAGATACGCGCTCAATCAGACGATTTAAAGATTTGGCGAGTAGCCCAATTTCATCTTCAGTGGTAACAGGCGCTCGCAAATCGAAATTATGTTTCCTTGCAACTTGTTCAGCTACTTGGGTTACAGTGATAACTGGTTCAGCGATCGCTCGACTGGTACGCCAAGCTACAATGGCTGCGATCGCTACCGAAACCAGCATACTCGCGATCACAATAAATCGCTCAACTATTCTCGCCTGCTCAACGGCTCTTTGCCTTTCTTGCTCTTGATCTTCAGCAGTTTGTAGGATGTTAGTCAAGCTTTGAGAAAGCTGATCTAGCCGTATGGCTGTTTCACCACGCATTATTGTTAATAACTGCGCTCGGGCCGAAGAAATCTTCTGAGGCTGCACTTTTGGGGAGTCAATTTTCTGTAAGACGACCTCGATTTGGTCAACGTAGGCTTTTAAATTAGTCTTATAATCCAGTAATAAGGTCTGTAAAGTCGAACTTGTTGCTGCTAGTCTTTTAGGTTTACTATCGAGAAATCCGCCAATTTTTGACTCTAGTTGCTTGGCTTTTTCAACATTCTTCAGAAAATCAGCTTTTTTGCTTTGCAGTTGTTGTGAATTTTCTAATACAGCAACTAGGTTAGAACTATGTAATTGCGCCCCTACTACTGCATCTTTATAATTACTCAGTAGTTGTCCTTGTTCATAAGCTTGATTGAATTGTCTAACTTCCCTTCCCCGGTAGTAATTAGCAATCACTAACCCAGTCAGTGAGCCAAAAAAGCCAATTCCGATAGCTACAAAGTACCCATAGCCAATTTTTTGATGGATACGCCAAGAACTAGCTTTGAGTTTCCCTCGTGAAGGAAATTCTATAGTTGGGAGTTCGTCTGTCGATGGCTCTTCGGCTGACACTTTTTTGCTTTCTGAACTGCTGTAGATAGGGGTTGGCTTTTGAGTTGGCATTTCTCAAACCTCCTTGCCTTCCCGCAAAAATAATCAAATTAGTCTAGATTGTCAAAATACCTTAATTAGTCATTAACATCTACATTATCTTCTTTTATCGCAAGAGCAAATCGTTGCTTGCTAGATAATTAGCATCATCTTAAACAAGATAAGTAATTTTTACAACAAATTTTATAAGTACAATTACTAAGTTAGATAGAATTTACTTTTTTAGGAGCAACGATAAAGTTTCCTGCACTAAAGACCCTCCTGAGAGCATCTTTTCCTTGCTACACTACTTTCCACAACTATGCGGTTGATAGCAAGCAATGAGTTCTTGCGATCGCCTAAGCCACTACTCTACCTTACTGCTTCCTTATAAAATTAATACAATCAGGAAAAAAACAAAAGGTTTGATACCTCTTGGAAATTAGGGATTGGGCAAAAGAGTGCTGAGTTTTGTTTATCCCCTTGTCTCCCTTATCCCAGGCACATATATCATAAAACAGCTTAAAAGTCTAGTCTATATGAACACAGAAAAATTTTTATTACGTATTAATATCAATACGAATGCGTTAATTGACGAACGCGGCTTAAGATAGCTTTAATATCGGCTAAAATCGGCTTCTAGGCTTATATAAATGAGAAGTGGAGTGATTTTTGCATTATTTGTACTTAGATTTAGTACGATTATGAGCAAATGACACGGAATGGGATAATCACAACCTGAGGATTCCAATTGATTCCAAAAATAGAACTCAGGAAGTTGATTATAATACATCCTGCTGCCTTCTGAGTTCTAAGCTAACGCGCCTACATATTGCACTATTTTCCGTGTAGACCGTCATTAGTCATTAGTCATTTGTGTTTACCAAGGACAATTGACAAAGGACAATCTCACCAGTTGATGTGCAATCTTATTTGCGTAACAGCTTATCCTCCTACTGACTGTCTACCTTGTAGTTGATGCAGTAGATAGTACGGGGCAACTATGGTTATAGGACACTAAAATCTTTTGTGCCTTTCACCAAATTGTACTGATGCACAAGTACATTACCTAATCAACAACCTTTTGGTTGTAATTATCCAGATTAGAAAAACTCAACTGTCAAATTAATAGGAGTGAAAATGCCAGAACAAGAATTTACCGAAACCCCATCTAAAGAGACTACAGTGGCAGAGATCAACAACCAAACAGGAACCATCACCAAACTCCAGCCTCCGGCACAGCCTCAAGACGAATGGGTAAAATACGGGGAGCAAATTTCTACCTTTTTAGCAACATTACCAGATTATCTGGGAAGCTTCTTTAATCAATATAAGCAACCCCTGGTAACAGTTGGTTTAATTGTAGGATCAATTGTTGCCGTTAAAGTACTCTTGGCAATATTAGATGCTTTGAATGATATCCCTCTGGTAGCACCTACTTTTGAGTTGATCGGTATTGGTTACTCTGCCTGGTTTGTTTACCGCTATTTACTCAAAGCCTCAACCAGGAAAGAGTTAACTAGTGAAATCACCACTCTTAAATCACAAGTTGTCGGTAAACAAATTCCAGAAGCTTAATATCTTATCGCTTCTCTATGAGACGCTACGCGTAGCTTGCTCTTTGTAGAAGTACGCTCTAATTCCAAATTCCCGAAGACTGGACGCCGGAAGTCGGTGTCCAGTCTTCTCTCAAAGTTCCTGATGAAATCTTTAACAATTTGTAATATCAAGACTACACCCATAACACTAGTACCCGTAGAAGTCGCTTCCTGCGATCCTTGGTTTAATTACGAATTAGTAATTATTGTTGAGGCGAACCTCCGGTGGTCAATTTAGCTTTTGGGGCCGGTTTTTTTGGACTCTGTGGAAGTTCTGGAGATATTTTGGGCGACGATCGCACTATATTAGGAGATGTTATTGCCGCCAGTTTGCCCCGTTTGACTAAAGCTTGATGAATCATCGCCGCCACTTCCGCCCGACTAGCTACTTTGTTGGGATCGAGGACTTGGGAATTTGGATAGTTAACTACCAGACCATTGGTTGTAGCAGCAGCGATTTTGGCTATAGCATAAGGCGGAATGTCTTTAGCATCTTTATAGACACTAATAATCTGACTTGGAGAAGTGGGTGCTTTCAAATTCAACCCACTGACAAGGGCAACTAAAACTTGTACTCGTGAAATATTTTGTTGTGGTTTGAAGGTTTTTTTCGGGTAGCCTTTGAGAAATCCCGCACTGATGGCTTGGTCAATTGCTGAAGTTGCCCAGAATTTTGTTGGTACATCTTGAAATGCGATCGCAGTCTTAGACGGTTCTTGGTCAAAAGCTTTTTCTAGTATGGCAGCAAATTCGGCGCGGTTTACAGGCTGATTTGGTCTAAAAGAATAATCAGGAAACCCTTTGAGAATCCCACGGGCAGAAAGAACGTCTATAAAACGCCGACTCCAAAAGTCATTAGGCACATCGTTAAATGCAATTGGCGGCGGAATGATTGATTTTGGTTTTGCCGGAGTTACTAAAGGCAAAGCTGATGATTTGAGTGATGACTCAAGTTCTGTTGCAGGAGATACAGGTGTTTGTAGTTGTGGGGATTGAGTTGGGATTACCAGAATAGATGGTAACATTGCGCGGTAAGGAGTTGCGCTGTTAGTTGGGAATGAAGGTGTCTTGGGTTCAACAACAGCTTCAGGTGGAGAATAGGGCAAAACGTTGTTGGGGACTGTATAAGGTTCTACCCTGGCAGTAGGAGAGGGCAATACTGGATTTGGTCGAACACTAGGAGACGGAGTGGAAGAAGGCAACAGCAGCCCGTTTAAGTTCCAACTAGAATCTCTGCGAGACAACGACCAAAAAAGAATCGCTCCGATAGTGGTAAAGGCAACCAGAATGGCTATAAATTCATCAAAGCCAAGGGCAGTTTTTTGAGATGACTCCGGTTCGGAAGGAGGTCTATTTGTCATCGTGATTACCCTGGTAGCAGTAAAATTTGTGTCTAAACAAATTAAGCCACAGATGACTCTTTTACACCAGCCCTTTTTTAATTCGTAATTCGTAGTAATATATCAGGCTTCTGGTTCAATGCCGAGCGATGTCTAACGACAAGCCGCTCCGCGTCTACGCAATTGGGCAGCTAGGCGATCGGCTCTTTGAAATTCTTGTTCTGCTCTTTGAGATTCCTGTTCTGCTCTTTGGGATTCCTGTTCTGCTCTTTCATCGCCACTCAATAACAAATTACCTTGTAAATCCCACCAACGCAGCCAGGGTAATTCCACATTCTGATATTTTCCCTGCCATAAACCTAATTCAACACCCAAAGCAACTATAGGATAATGTCCTCGTTCATTTGCTGGTAAAACTTGATACTGTCCTTCAATTAGATGATAAACTTCTAGGCTGGCTTTACTCGCTTCATAAATGCCGTAGAAGGCAGGACGAATCACCTGCTCATAAATCCAAAATTTACCCTTCAAAGGAGTTTTATCTCGTTCTTCACTACCGTCCCCAGAGACAAATTCTAAGACAATCAACGGGGCAATAAACTCTCGCCACATCACATAAGAACGTCGCGTTTGCCCATTGAGCAAAAATGGTACATTCGGTACATAAAACCAATCTAGTTCTTCTGCGCCTTTTTCAAGGGGATCGGTCAACCGCTAGTAAATGCCTAAGTCCTGCCCTATACAGTATTCACCTTCAGGGTTTAATTGCTTAAGGATGGGTGTAATTGAGTCAGTTAGTAGAAGGCTTTGGGGATGCTCTTGCCTATTTTTCACGAACGTAACATTAGACTCAGGAAGTTGAGTATGATCCGGGAAAGGGAAAGGAGTGAGGGCGTTGGGTGGATTGGTTACAGAGGTCATAACGCTACCTTTGCACTCTTCGTAAAGGTTATTTTTAGTTTAGCTTGCGTAGGCGTAGCCCGTCGTAGACATCGCTTTCTCAATATTCTTCACCCAGATTCTAAATTGCACGCCAATTACTTCCAGTCGCCTGAGAAAGATTTTCAGCTTGACGACCTACTAGTTTTATTAGATACCTAAACTAAAACCAGATTTTGAGGGTGGCAGAATGTAAAATATTAACTTATTCTTTACCTGTCTTTGAAAAAATCAGGGTGTCTAGTGCCAGAAGAATTCAGTTACCAAATTTCACCGCCATTTTTGTCTGAGGGTAGCGATCGCGATCTTGGTTTAGATTCAACCCTCCAAGAACTACCAATGTATAATTTCTCGGTGGAAATCAGCCACACTGGTATGGAAGTGGCTAGTTTTTTGGACAAATACCCCCTGCTACCAGGAGTAATTTTGGTAGAACAGGGACAGTTCATTGGGATGATTTCGCGGCGGCGACTACTGGAATTTTTGATTCGTCCATTCGGACAAGAGTTATTTGTTCAACAACCATTAGCTGTTCTCTACAGCTATGTGCGGACACCGATGTTGATTGTTACTGATACAACATCGATTTTAACAACAATGCAACTTAGCTTAAAGCGATCGCCAGAATTATTAGCAGAACCAATTGTCGTAGAAACCGAATCTGGCGCTTATAGATTGTTAGATGTCCAAGAATTGAATATTATTTCTTGGCAAATTCGGGGAATCGACAATTTGATCCGCTATGAACGCAGTCAAGCCCAAATGATTCAAAATGATAAAATGGCAAATTTGGGGCGTTTAGTAGACGGAGTAGCGCACGAAATTTTAGACCCAGTGGGTTTTATTTGGGGTAACATAATTTATGTTTCAAACTACAGTCAAGATTTACTCAAACTTATAACGGCTTATGCTCAAGAGTTACCATCAGTTTCTCCGGCAATTAATCAGATTAAAGAAGAGATTGAATTTGATTTTTTAGAACAAGATTTGTCGCGATCGCTTGCTAGTATTCGCACGGGAGCAGAAAGATTAAAAAAACTCGTTACTAGCTTACAAAACTTCTGTCATATTGATGAACTTTTTCCCAAGCCAGTAGATTTACACGCCTGTATAGATAGTATCATTTTATTAATTAATAGCCGTCTTCAAGGAGAAATTGAAATCGTCAAATACTACGGTCAATTACCCCCAGTGTATTGCTTTATGGGGCAATTAAACCAGGTTTTGATGAATATTTTAAGTGAAGTTGTGGATACTTTACTCAATGAAGCAGTGCGACAGCAGTTACATTTAGAAGAGACAAAGACTGTTCAAAAACCCCGAATTGAGATTACTACAGAAGTTATATCCCAAGAAGCAAGCAACCCAGATGCACCAGATTCTCGCTGGGTTTTAATTCGCATTGCTGACAATGGCTCTGGAATGTCTGAAGAATTGCAACAGCAAATTATGGAGTCTTTTTCTCTGGAAACAAAGAATGGTAAAAATACTGGTTTAGCAGTAAGTTATCGAATTATCACTGTGAGACATGGCGGAAAATTAAATTTCCATTCACAGATTGGTATAGGTACAAAATTTGAAATTTTATTACCTTTAGTTTGATTTATTCAGAATTTAGAATATTCATCATAACGTTGCGTTAGATTAGACAAATTTTCTGCTGGATAGGAATTTGAATTACAAACTCCGTTCCCTTTTCAGGTGTGGAAAAAAATTCTAACTTGCCGCTATGTTTTTTGGTGATGATTTGATAGCTGATAGCCATTCCCATTCCTGTTCCCTTACCAACAGGTTTGGTTGTGAAGAAGGGATTGAAAATCTGTTTTTGAATCGATTCGGGAATCCCAGAGCCATTGTCTGCGATCGCAATTTTTACCCATTCCAAATCAACAACAGAAGTACTAATCGTGATGCGACTGGGATTATCCCGGATTTCTTGATAAGTTCGTTTGGTATTGAGTTCTTCCAGGGCATCGAGCGCATTTACTAAAATGTTCATAAACACCTGGTTTAGCTGTCCGGCGTAGCATTCTACATTGGATAAATTGCCATAGTCTCTGATAACCTGAATTTCTGGGCTTTTATCAGTGGCTTTGAGACGGTGCTGCAAAATCATCAAAGTACTGTCGATGCCTTCATGAACATCTACGGCTTTGAACTCACTTTCATCCAGGCGCGAGAAGTTACGCAGTGATAGCACAATATCCCGAATACGTTCCGTGCCGATATTCATTGAGTGCAATACCATAATTGCGTCTTTTTCTAGAAACTCTAAATCGATGGTTTTGCGTTCGGTTTGAATTTCAGCGGGTGGGTTGGGGAAATAACGGTGATAAAGCTGGACAAGTCGCAATAAGTCATTGGTGTATTGGCTGATATAGGTGAGGTTTCCGTAAATAAAGTTAACGGGATTGTTGATTTCATGAGCAATCCCAGCCACCATTTGACCCAAGGCAGACATCTTTTCGCTTTGAATCATTTGAGCTTGCATTTTATGCAAACTATCTAACGTATTTTCTAACTCTTGGCCTCTCTGCTGCAAGTTTGTCTGAGAGTCTTCTAACTCACAAATGACTTTCTTCAGTAAAAATTCCTTTGTTGCAATATCAGTTTCTAACTGGCAGCGTTCATTCTCGCAGCGTTCCAGCTTTTTCCGCAAGACGCGGTTTGTCTTTTCCAACTCTTGAATCTGTATGGAATTGTCTTGGTTATCCATACATTACTCATTTTGTTCCTATTAACAGTGTGACAAAGGTTTTGTTATGAAATTGGGTTTGACCTCCACATACTATAGGAGCAATTTCACCATAAGCATAAAAACCACAACAAGGTAATGCCTCTGGTAAATGAGTTTTGACAAGCTGATACTCAAATTTTGCTAAAGTTCCCAGAATGCGCCTGCGAGCTGCACAGGAAATAAGTAATGCTGCTGTTGGCTCCACACCGGGATAATCGGCAAAAGCATTCTTCAAAGATGTCTCAGAAGCTGACAAAATATTGTCACGAGTCGCATCAGTGATTTGTACAACTGCCTGTTCAGGAATATCTGAGAAGAACGTGACGCTACCAGACTGTAGATCGTAGCCATTGGGTGCCCGCAAATAGAAATGATCTTGATCCTCAAAAACTGCCAGAGCATGGATGGCATAATTAGACGCAAATCTTTCTTCACCGAGATAATGCTGATAGAAATCTAAGGCACGCTGTCCATCAATTTCATAGACGACGTTGCCATCCACTTTAGTTACACGGCTACGTTGGCTGATGGGAGTCCAACCACTTGCAACTCCGTGGGAAAATAGTAGTTTTCCAGAGAATAGCAACACTGGAACTGAATCACTCAATACTTCACCTTGGAAGAATTGGTAGGTTTTGTCAAAGGTATAGTCATCGGCAGTCATTCCCCCAATGATGGGAATATCTTCTCCCAGGCTTTGTTTTAAACCTTCTAAAATTAAAACCCCATTGCTGGTTAGACTATCCGGGAAGGTAAGGCACAATTGTGGTACAGATGCACTCTTTGCCTTAGCTTGTGCGATCGCTTCTTGGGCTGCAAAGGCTGGATTTTTGGATACTCCTCGGCCAATACCTGAGTGAATTTCCACTTCATCGGTAGCAAACAGCATTAAAGTCAGAGAATCTTGCTGAAACTCCAGAATTGAAGAGATTTCTCCATTTGTAGTTCCACCAATCAACTCAATTCCGGGAAAAGCATCTTGGATGCGTTGCAAAATTAATGCATGGTCAAAGTCTATAGCAGTGAATAAAAGTCCAGCTTGGGGAAGGAAGCCGGCAAGGGAACGGCTACATTCTTGAAGAACTTCAGCGATCGCATTTTGAGAATCAGGATCGTCACTATGACCAACAACAACTCGAAACACAACTACCTCATTGTAAGTTTAAATACTAAGTAGCTCATCCCATTCGGATATCAGCACCCAGCAACCTACACTTAGACTTCCCACTTACTTGAACTAAATCTCAATTCATCTGACTTTTTATCTCCCCAATCCCCAATTCAATTCATCTACAATAAATTTTCGCCACGTTGGTAAATTTCCCGTGCGTGATCAGTCCAAGCACCTTGTCCCCAATAACGAAAACAACTGGTTTGCAGCAAAAGGTTATGTAGAAGAACGTTACGGTATTGAGACTGTTTCGTGATAGCTTCTGCTGAGTCAGTTTGCACCAATGGATCAAATTTTTGATGGAATAAACTGCTTAATTGATACATGGGAGACAACACATTTTCATATCCTTTTACCCAACTGATATGATTTGTCCACGACGCTCCATCCAGATGAAAATTAGAGTTTGTTTGCTTTAATTCTTGAATGGCATTCTCTACAGCTTGGGGTTGAATATTATCTGGTGAAACTCGCTCCCAAATCTGATGTTGTCCCACTGGTTGACAAGTTGGATAATCTTCAGGTTTGCATCCGGCTGCTTCGATTAATTCTAAATATTCTGTACCGCACACACCAACAACACCTGATTTTCCTCCACCGTTATTGACCATATCCCCCCAAGCTTGTTTAAAAGCGCTAGGAAATTCATTCATCATCACGCCGCCATTTTCACCATCGCCAATTTGACTAACTATTGGTGGCACAAATACACTACCAATTTGTTGTTTTGATAATGTCTTCGCTTCATAATAAGGCTGCATCTGAGCAACTAATTTCGTATCTGAACCTTGGGTTTTAATTAAGGCTGTGATGCTAATTGTTTCGCCTTGAGAATTACGGGCAATTAGACGATGTGGTAAATGTTTATAAGTAAGAGATTGACCAGTAAGAGTTTCTACAGAATGTTCTTGAACAAGTAGCCAGCGATATCCACATTCTTTCAGCGCTTTCACAAATTCAAAGAGAGCATCAGGGTGATTTGGTAGATGCATTTCTGGAGGCGAAAATCCTTTGACTCGCGCTAGTGCTTCCCAACCAAAAATTGCCGCAAAGTGATGTTGCCATGCAACGATATGTAATTTGATATCTGCTATGGGTGTGGAAGGAATAACTGCATGACCCCACATTGTACCCAGCCATTCTACATAAGGTTGGTAGGTGCGATCGCAAGTGATCCGTTTAAGGTTATCCAGAACATCACCGCGTCCCATTTGCCGCAGTCCCCACAGCAGATTACCAGAGTAATCCAGCATCACACGGGGATTGCAACCTTGACTTACAAGTTCGGGGATCAAGTCACCCATGCGGCTGTAACAATGGGCAAAAGGATCTGCATTGTGGTTATCCCCTTCATGAGGATGTTCAAACATATATTGCAGATTGCTGATGAGCGTACCACCATTTCCAGCAGGTATAGTTGGCTGGTGCATGTGTAAGGCGATCGCAAACACAGCATTTACGTCTTCTAAGCGGATATTCGTTGTTGGTAAAAATACTGGTCGATCTTGGTTAACCACAGAGAGAACCTCTGTTTCCCAACCAGAAATATTCGGTAAGCCATCAATGATTTCGGGCAAAGGAGTCAGGGTTGTAGGGAAGGAAAGCATTTCTGATTGCTCCGAAACAAGGTATGTCTAATTATGCGATCGCACAGCAATTTCTGATCTGCAACTTTATCTATTGATGCAAACTGCGATCGTCTTGTAGTCCTGCAAAATCTCTGTAGTTCAACAGTTGGGATATCACACTTATATAAAAAACGTTAGGAAATATACAGCAATCATATTTAATTTTGTTGCTAGAGACGTACGGACGAGGCCCCTACAGCCGATTCATTATGTTGCAAAGATTTTTGGAAATGGTATGATACAACTCAAAATTCAGAAATTCAGATTTCATCTGGGTTTCTAGGTTTGAATCTATTTCCCTCTTTTAAATAAGCTGTAAAATCCACAGAAACTATAAATATTAAATATTATTATTATTTTTCAAGATAAAATTTTCCATTCTATGCTTTACGCAAATTTAATTTTAGGAGGAGTCTCATGAAACTAAAACAATTTGGAATTACATTTTTGAGTGTTTGTATTGCTGCTTTTTCGGGAATGAAAGCAGCAGAGGCGGCATCATTTTCGGTAGTTGCTGATGGTCTTAATAGTCCACGAGGTTTAATTTTTGGCCCTGACGGCAGCCTCTACGTCACCGAAGCAGGAACAGGCGGCAGTGGAGCTTGTGTTCCTTCACCGAGCGTTGCAAACCAATCTTTATGTTATGGCACAACTGGTGCAGTCACCAAAATTGGAAATGGTACGCAAGAACGTATACTTACAGGACTTCCTTCTTTAGCATTACCAGATGGTACTGATACTTCTGGGCCTCAAGATATCAAATTTGATGCTACTGGCAAGCCCTATATTGCAATTGGATATGGTTCAAATCCCACATTTCGCGCCACATTAGGTAACACTGATTTAGGAAAAATCATCACTGCTAATTTCAATACAAATTCCTGGACTAGTGTTGCTGATTTAGCTAATTATGAACTTGCAAATAATCCCGACCAAGGCGATCTAATTAGCAATCCCTTCTCTCTTCTTGTAGATGGAAATAATATTATTACAGTTGATACTGGTGCTAATGAATTACTCAGTGTAGGTACTGATGGCAGTAATTTAAAGGCGATCGCCACAATTCCCCGGCAGACATTAACTAATCCAATTTTTCCCTCTGGCGCATCATCATTGCCATTTGAAATCCAAGCAGTACCTACAAATATCGCCAAAGGTCCAGATGGCGCTTATTATATTAGCCAATTAACTGGTTTTCCTTTTCCAGAAGGTGAAGCAAAAATCTATCGAGTTGGTGCTGATGGTCAACCAACAGTTTATACCGATGGCTTTACTCAACTTACTGACTTAGATTTTGATAGCGAGGGCAATTTATATGGTTTGCAGTACGCCAATCAGTCACTCTGGAAAGGTAATCTAGATGGTTCGGTAATTAAAATAGCGAGGGATGGGACTCGCACAACTATTCTTAGTGGCAATGGATTAGAGTCTCCTACTGCTTTGACTATTGGTGCTGATAATGCTATTTACGTAACAAACCGAGGCGATCGCCCTGGACTTGGACAAGTTATCAAAATTGAGAATTCCAAGTCTGTTCCTGAATCTACTTCTACTTTCAGCTTATTAGCATTTCTTGGCACTGTGAGCCTTACTTTGTTGCACAAGGGTAAAGCCAAAGAACTGAAGATTTCGGACTTTTAACTATGTGGTAGTACTGGGCACTCAGTACTCAGCACTACTGAAGCGATCGCCCTCGGCGTTTTCCCTTCCCTTCTCTACGAGACGCTACGCGAAGGGATAAGTTTTTCAAGCAGCCGTTGTCTGCTTGGTGCTGGCGGTGTTGCTATTCGTAAAATTAGCTCTAACAACCAAGGGGCGAGGCGTTGACACAACACAGCTAAATGACTTTGCCATCCGACTAAAATTTCTGATGAGTCATTCTGCATTCCGGTGACGAGTGCTTTAGCCACTTGCTGGGGAGTCATAGGGATCACCCAGCGAAATAATTTTAAGTCGCGCACCATGTCTGTGTCTGTTAGGGAAGGCAGTAATGCAATGACGCGGATATTATGTTCAGCTAATTCTTGGCGCAAGGCTTGGGTAAATCCTAAGATGGCAAACTTGGTTGCTGAGTATGTCGCCATCGTTGGTGCTGCAACCTTCCCCATCAGGCTTGATACATTGACAATTGTCCCTTGTCTTTGGCTAGCCATGCGTCGAGCAATCAAACTAGTGAGGTTGTACATTCCTAACAAGTTCACCGAGAGTTCTTCTTGAACTTGGGGCATTTTAGATTGCAAAAATGAGCTTTGGTATGCGACTCCCGCACAATTAACTAGCAGATGAATCTGTCCGTAATTGCGCCACAATTGGGCAACAGCGATATTTACTTCTATTGTCTGCGTTAAATCTAAAGCCACGATCGCAGCTTCTGTACCCATAGCCTCGATTTCGTTGGCTACCTCCACTAACTTGCGGCGATCGCGTGCTACCAATATCATCCGCTTGATGCCTTGTTGCGCTAATTCGATGGCGATCGCTCGTCCAATTCCACGCGAAGCCCCTGTAATTAGGGCAACTTTACCTTGAATCTCCATTAGTTTTATTCTCCAAAATTTAAGCCTTACCAAACTCTTCGTTATTGCCGATAAACACAAGCAAGAGCTACTCACTTGTAGGCACAAAGTAAGACAAATAATCAATCGCAATTGAAATCAAACTGAAACTAAGCCTTTAGCAACGAGATATTTCTTGGTTAATCTGCAATCCCTCATAGTTGTCTATATGAGGCAGAAATTTCTTGTTTTGAACCCGTCAAAGCCTAACACACTTGGCTGAATGGGTATAGCTCATAGATTTTATCTCTCCTAGATCCGAGCGTTCATCAGCATTGCTGTCATACACACGTTAGCAATTAAATCAAGCTATTGCAATATTCTTTAATCAGAATTTCTTAATACTTCTTAACGACAAGTATATATATACAAAAGATTTTATTAAATAAGTTTTTATGAATCCCTCAGTATAAATATCTCACTTTCCTGACAAATAGCCCTGTTTTAGGGAATTGTGATATCTAATTCATGGTTTAGAAACAAAAAAGACATATAGCATTTTGGCTGATGGTTGCAATAGTTGGAAGTCTCAACTAACTCATATAATTGCAACAGTATATTTACTGTTTTCTTGAAAATAAAGGTTAATGGCTTTTATTTATTGAAAATAATTAAAAATGGCTAGATCGTCGTCTAAAATTATCTGCCAAAACTTTAGAATAAATAGCAATTTATTTAAGTTTAGCTTTGAGTTCATCCAAGTAATGCTTGAGACTTGTTTCGTTCATAGTAAACTTCAATCATTCGCGAACAATAAGATCCCCAATTTCTTAGAAAATTCGGGGATCTAACTGTAAATCAATATAATTCCTAATTGATGATTCCGACGAAAATCGCACTGCGTACATTTACGTAATTAGTCATTATTACTCCACAGTTCAATCGACTTACTTGCAGCAAGGATGGATACCAATACTGCTCGGTTGAGAATATTCGTAAGTTCGGTTTGAAGTTGTGCTGAGTTTTGAAATGCACGTAGTGGACTGTCTACGCAAAATAGTGCATTAGACGTAGACGTAGGTTGGGTGGAGCGCAACCCAAGATATATCAGGATGTTGGGTTACGCAAAGCCTCCACCCAACCTACAATTTTTTTGCAACTGCCTTCCCGATGCGGGAAGGGGGAAAATTCAAAGTCTCTCTCCTCTTAGGAAAGAGATTTAGAGAGAGGTTTTCCACATACCGTGAAAAGTCCATCAGTTTAATTAAGGGGTTAAAAAGTCTAAATGGTTTCCTGGTTGGGCACGCAAATCTTCCACAGTTCCCTGGATTTGTAATTTGCCTTGATTTAGTAGCACAATCCAATCAGCACGGGCAATTACTCTCGGACGGTGGCTAATCAGAATCGTAGTTTTGCCTTGGCGATGCAACAATAACTGATTCAAAACTTTAACTTCACTCACAGGATCTAGTCCAGCTGTTGATTCATCTAAAATCAGGACTGGTGGATCGTTGATGATGGCTCTTGCTATAGCCAATCTTTGCCGTTGTCCACCAGAAATATTTGAGCCAAATTCACCTAATACAGTTTGATATTTTTCAGGTAGTTTACTAATAAAATCGTCTGCCTCAGCAATTTGGCAAGCGTTGACAATTTGCTCAAAGGTGACGTGAGGAGAACCTAACCGAAAGTTTTCAATAATTGAGCGACTCCAAAAATGAGCATCTTGCGGAACTAGTACAACTTGTTGCCGCAAACAATCAAGGGCTAAATCTTGCAGATTATAAATACCAATGCGAATGTTACCAGAATTAGGTGTATATAATCCGGCAATCAGTTTAGCAAGAGAACTTTTACCACAGCCAGATGTACCAATTAGAGCAATAACTTTACCGCCAGGAATAGTTAGGGAGAAATCTTGCAGTAACTCTAATCTCCCAGGATAGTGAAAGTTGAGATTTGTGCAAATAATATCAGCCTTGTTAGGAATCTTCGTAAAAGGTTTTTTAGTATCGCCTTGATTTTCAGGTGTGGAATCGATAACTTCTGTTAAGCGCTGCGTAGCAGTTTTTGCACGAGTGAATTCATCTATAAAGTTGAGCATAGTACTAATGAATGCTAAAAAATTACCATTCATCCCGTTAAATGCCAGCAGTTGACCGATGCTGAGTTCCTTACTAATAACTAGGATGCTGCCGAAACCAATCAGACTAATGCTGCCAATACTAGAAACTAAACTAGAGAAGATACCGTTAATAATTCCAATCTGAACTGTGCGAAATGTTTGATTTGCTAAACGACCAAATCGGTTCTGAAATTCTTCCCAAAACTGGGGAGCTGCGGTAGTAGTTTTGAGTGTCAAGGCGCCTTTAAAGCTTTCAACTAGAATACCTTGGTTTTCTGCATCTAAGACTAAGACACTTCTGATTTTTTGTTGAAGTGTAGGCAGAAAAACAATTGTAGACAAACTCATAACAATCGCAATAATCACACCAACTAAGGTAAGTTTCCAGCTATAGAACAGCATGAAACCTAAAGAAACTGCTGCAATTAATAATTGGCTTGGCAGACTAATAATTGCTTGAGAAATTAGTTGATTAATTTGTTGAATATCTTGCAATCTACTCACAATTTCGCCACTACGACGCGATTCATAGTAAGTCAAAGGCAACCGCAGGATTGTCCTAGCAAATTCTAAAATTAATCCTAGCTCAAGCCGTTGGGCAAAATGGGCAATTAGGTTATACTGAACTAGTTTTAAACTACTTGACACAAGATTCATCACCACAACGGCAATAATTACACCAGCAAGAAGCTGGGTGTCACCCCGAACTAGTACATCATCCGTCAGAATTTGGAGCAGGATGGGAGAAGCTAATGAAAGCAGACCAATAATCAAAGCGCAGAGAAAAGCCTCGAATAGTATGTTTCCATAAGGCAATACACGCCGCACAAAGCGCCCAAATCCGTCAATTTTATCATCGGGTTGAGCATAAAAGCGAACTGAATCCGGCTCTAGTAAAAGCATCACTCTATCTGACCAAGCCTCTGTTAATTCCTTTTTAGAGACATAACGGATGTTAACAGCCGGGTCGGCAACTATATATTTCTTGCCTTTTTGACCATACAAAACAACCCAGTGATAGCCTTTCCAGTGAATGATTGCTGGCAGTGGCGCTTGGTTCATTCGGTCTAATATTTCATTTGATGCTCTGACTGAACGTGCATTAAAACCAAGTGCCTCGGCTCCCCGCCTCAATCCCAACAATGTTGTTCCTAATTGCCCAGTACCTACCGCTTCCCTGATGCGATTTAGTGTAAAGTTACGCCGATAATGTTTCGCAATGGAAGCAAGACAAGCCGCTCCACAATCTTCTTCACTATGTTGTGCAACAACTTGGTATTTCATTTCAAACTCTCAAACTTTAGTACCCAATAAGATCGTCATGAAACTCAAAAAAATGGCAGGGTTTTGTCCCTGCATAGTTAAAAATTTGACTAACAGTTTATCTGTACTATAGCCATCATACACTTCTGAAAGTTTCTAAGTATGGGAAGTCTAAGCAGGGAAAGTCTAGTACTGGCAAAACATTCACATCTTTACTTCCTGCGAATCCATTAGTTGATTCATATTCTTGTAAATTTACTCGACCAGGCGAGCTCTTGCCATTACTAACTTTAATCATATCAGCAGCGACCTCACCACCAGACAGGCTTGCTTCTTCGGTTTCAGTCAGTGGCAAAAATATTGGGGATGTTTGAGTGCTTTTCATAATTAACCAAAGTTGCTAGTTATCAGTTTTGGACTTTTCACAAAGCTGTTTTCACGTAAGATAACTAGAGCGAGTATGTGCCATAGTCGAGTTATTTTCTAGATTAACAGGCACAATATTGGTGATTTTGGTACTCTAAGAACTAAAATTAGAAAATTATGTTAGTTATCTTAATGTTGCTTTGCTAAAGAAAGTTGATACAAATCGGATCAACTTATATTACCCTCATTTAAGGCATAAAGGGTAAGTAATGATGTTAGCTATCAATTTTTGATGCTAGATTTATATCTAATGTGAATTAGGTTTTGAAACCCGTATAATTTCAATGACTTTTCAGAAACTAGGATTTTTGTGAAGTTTGAAACCTTGATAACACAGGAAACATTGCTAATTCACATCAGGCATGATTTGGAAATTTTAGTTATCAACCAAATATAACTACACCAGGACCAGCAGTGGCATTACCAGAACTACCGCCTATGGCACCACCAGTACCAGCACCACCACCTGCGCCAATAATATCTCCATCAATATAGATATTTACTATTTTCGGCAGCTTATTACGCTTTTCCTTGTTGTCAGGTTTTTTACCTCCACACAGACTTGCTTCTTCGTTGGCAGTGAGTTCTGTAAAAAGCGTTTTGCTGTCGTTCATTAGCTCTTAAAATTGTGGTAAATTATGGTCGGTTTCTGCAAATAGTATCGTTTATTCCCTATTTAACATCTCAAGGTGAGTGGTTAAGTAGGGAAAAGCGCTACTAAAGCCTATTGACGGTTGCTACTGAGCAAGCGTCAATAAGACTTTGTTAAGTTTTTTGAAGAAACTTGGAAAGTTAGGTAGGTAGCAATAAACGTATGTTAGGATGATTGACGAAATAGCAGTAGCTAATGACTAGTAGGATTAAGTCGATTAGCAATCAAAGAAGGCGCAAAATTAATTTAGCCTGCGTCAACAGGGTAAATTTTTTAATACGCAAACTCTATCCCTGTAAAGACGCAATTAATCGCGTCTTTGCGTTTATTATTTCCCTTTTCCTAAGTTTCATAAGTTTACTTGTTACCCTACGAACCTATTATGACTCCGGGTCCACCAACAGTGTCACCATTCGTGCCACCAACGTTTCCGCCGCCGCCTGCACCACCGCCTGCACCAACGATCTTAACTTTTTGATAGTTGTAGTAGTAGGGATAGTAATAAGTACCACCAGACAGGTTCGCTTCTTCGCTAGTGCTCAATGTAGTAAACAATGTGCTTTCCATAAGCTTAGTTCTCCTTTGATTGTTGGGATTAAACTCACGTCACATTTGAAGTAAGAAATGGTATTAGCTAACTTCTTTTTTGTGCCGATAAATGTATTATACGGTTGCTATTAGCCTCGTCAAGCAACTGTCTTTTAAGAAATATGTATTATACTTCTGACAAATAAATATTATTTGGTTACTATTTATACATTTATATAAATTAAACAAAAACCTATTTAAAAACAAATTTTTGAAAAAATAGTAACCGTTATTCTATGTTTAAACTACTGTGTAAGTAAGTCGGCATAATTAAAGCTAACTGGCTAAGGCTGTCATTTGTCCTTTGTCATTGTTCATTAGCAAGGGTTTTAAGCCTATTTATGTTTCGCAACATACTTTGTTTTTTTTGCGCCAACTTACTTATAGCAAACGATAAGCTTAATTGCAACTTAAAACACATTTTATAGAAGTAATTATGTATTAATACTACAAAAATACGAATTACAACTATCTAGAGACATAGATACTAGATAGTAGGAATTAAAAAATAGGTTTTTTAATACAAATTATATCTAAATAAGCTAGAGAACTTAAATATGTGAATTCTGTATTGGTTAGAAAAATGACTCTGCAAAAATACTAGGATATTTGCCTTTTTTATACACGGGTAAAATTGACAGGTATAAGATATATTCATAGGTAAAAGCTTATATTGACTTAATTATTTATTTATCTGAAAAAGCTTTTCACATTACATAAAATTGTTTCAATGAAATGAAAAAAGAGTAAAATTAAGACGAGGATTATAAAGATTTGGTATTTACCCTAAAATGCGCTAGTTGATGTTTAGACTTATATATATGTGACTTTTGTCTTTACATAGCAATACATCCAGGCTAAGTCTTGGTTATTAAGCGAAAGCCAACATGATTTTTTTGGCGAGATTATTTGCATAACTAATAATATTTTTTAGCGCTCATGCTCATTGACCCCCAACCAGACTTTCTCCGCCTAGTCGAAAATGACGAATATCTTCCCTCAATCAGTAGATGGACAAGGCTAGGAGGGATATTTTTAATTGGAACTGTTGGCGCAGCTGTTAGCCTTGCCAGTGTTACTAAATACAACATAATAGTGAAAGCTGATGCTACTGTCCGTCCAACCGGAGAAATACGCTTGGTGCAAGCAGCAGCCGAGGGGACAGTCATAAGCATCAAGGTAAAAGAAAATCAGATTGTGAAAAAAGGAGATACGATCGCACTCATCGATAACTCCCAATTACAAAGTAAAAAAAGCCAAATTGCTGGAAATATCCGGCAGAATCATTTACAAAGAGCGCAAATCGATAGACAACTAAAAGCGCTACAGGATCAAATCACAGCTGAGTCCAACTCAATGCGGCGGGCGGTTATCTCTGCACAAGCCGATTTGAGTCGTAATCAACGGGATTATAAAGACAAACGAATTACGACTCAGGCAGAAGTGGAAGAAGTAGAAGCCTCTGTGGAGCTAGCGAGGGAGGAACTGAAGCGATATCAGCAGCTAGCAAATACTGGAGCGATCGCAGCTCTACAGATTAAGGAAAAAGAACAAGCTTTCAAAGCAGCACTTGCCAGATTAGAACGGATCAAAACTGGACTCAATCCCAGTAGCGCAAATGTGGAGATCGCCCTAGAAAGGATTCCCCAAGAACAGGCAAAGGGTGAGTCTACTCTAGCTACATTGAACAAAGAAAAACAAGAACTTATTGGGCGTCAAGTAGAAATTCAAAATCAAATCAGCAGCGCTCAAGAAGAGCTAAAACAACTCTCAACAGAACTGCAAAAAACTGTAATTCAGGCTTCCGAGGCAGGTACTATCCTGAAACTAGAATTAAGGAATCCTGGGCAAGTTGTTCGTGCTGGGGATGCGATCGCTCAAATTGCTCCTAGTAAGGGCCCTCTCGTCATCAAAGCCCGTGTTGCAGCTTCTGATATTAGCAAAGTACAGGTGTGTAAAGTTGTACAAGTAACAAAATGTTCAGAGGGGGAAGTACAAATGCGGCTTTCTGCCTATCCGTACCCAGATTACGGCATCCTCAAAGGAGCTGTTAGAGCCATAACCGCCGACGCTATTACATCTCAAGTTAACGGCAATCCAATTGCGCCTTACTATGAGGTGACAATTGAGGCAGAAAGACCTTATTTAAAAAAGGGCGATAAATCCTATCCCATTCAATCAGGGATGGAAGTTACAGCTGATATCATTTCCAAAAAAGAAACCGTAATGACATTTATTCTGAGAAAAGCAAGGCTACTAACAGATTTGTAAACTTTTTCTTGTATTGCAAGCCATTGAGAACCACTCAGGATTTACGCATTAGACCCATTGCACGAATGTAAAACTAGTACCGCAAGGCGGAAGTTAAAAGTCAAAAGTATTATGGAATAAGCTTTTTAGGGGCCTTAAATGGTTGCTCTATTTCCGCAGTGGCGTACTAGCCCTCATTCCCCAACCGCTTCTTCCAAGTGTGGGAGAAGGGGAGCCAATTTTAAAGTCCATTTCAAAGTCCCTCTCCTTTGGGAGAGGGATTTAGGGTGAGGGCTTTTGATTTATGCAAGAGGTCTATTGCCTCAAAGGTTGATAAGGGGTAGAAGTAGGTTGAGGATTTGATGGTTTGCTAGACTGGGGAGTTGACCCACTCCAAACTTGATTAAACTGAGCTACGGACAACGACTGTAAAATACTGAGATTAAGCGGCTCTTTGCTGATAAATGTAGCGTAGGAAGGCTGCAAATAAGAACGATATTCAGGGCGGTTGAGGAGATGGGTTTCTAAAAAAGCGACACTGAGGGCGTTGAGATAGGAATAAACAGCAGCACGATCGGGACCCAGTAAGGCAGGTGGTACAGGTAAGACATCGTTTTCAGGAGTAGGTTCGGCGATCGCTGAAAAGTGGGTGGCATTTTCGATCAAAGCCAAGTACTTATTAGAGCCAGAAAGCCAGGTAAAGGGGCGAATTTGCTCAAATACGGGTGGGGCGAAAATATCTTGACTACCTGTTACTACCATGACGGGAGTTTTAATTTGACTGATTCCTCCCTGACCCAAAACTGTACTGTCAATGGGATTAATGGCAATGACGGCTTTGATGCGATCGTCTTTGAGTTCGTAATTTTTTGGAGGTAACTCGTTTGCTTGACACTGTAAAAACAGCGACAAATTAAAGGATGAATTATCGGGATTACAATCTTGCCTCAGTTGCTCAAAGTTAATATTGGCTCCTGCTAAAGTCAAAACAGTATAACCACCAAAGGATTGACCGATCGCCCCAACTTGCTGAAAATTGAATTTTCCCTGGAGAGTGGGATCGGATTTATCTAGACGCTGGAGTTCATTGAGTAGATATTTGATATCCAAAGGTCGGTTGATAAATTCTGTTGCATCAGGCGGCGCTGCCAAACCCGCAAAATATTGTTGAAAACGTTCGGCATTACTACCAGGGTGTTCCAGTACAGCAACGGCAAAACCATAAGATGCTAGATGTTCAGCCAGGTAGACAAAGGTAGAGCGGTCTGAGGCCAGTCCATGAGAAATTACAATCAGGGGAAAGGGAGGCGAGAATAATTCTCCAGCTTTTTCTGAACCTGCTTTTGGCAAGTAGATATCCACAGGTAGACGGCGTGAGCGAGAAATGTCATTTAACTCCAGGCTTTTTTTCTGCCAGGTGAATTGTCCTGGCGATCGCAAATCTGGTTTTTGGGAGAAATCAATATTGGAAGTAGCTGCTTGAGCGATCGCTTCTTTTTGCAGAGAGGCAAAAACTTCATCCTTTCTTTTAATCAATTGCGACAAGTCATCGACTATCCTTAATCCCTCTGTGAAATTTACCCGTATAGTATCGCTAGGAAATTTCCGCAGTAAATTTACCACTGTTAACCCCTCTTTTTGATCGGCAGCAGACAAAATTAAAGAGGCACGTATGGCATAGAAGCCATTATTTCGAGACTCAGTGAGGAGTAATTTTCCCAGTTGTTGCACCAACTGCTCGCCTATCGGTGAGTAGGTAACTTGCGATACTAGTGTAGGAGTGAGATTAAAGCGCTGCTGGAGTAGATCCCGCAGTTGAGCGAGTTGTTCAGGAGTCGCACGGCTAGCATAAAATGACAAATCTTGATCGATTTTGCCCTCTTTAGCAAAGGTTTCCAGCGAGTCCACGGATAAAGAAAATTCGCCGAAGGGAGGATAATAAAAGCTAATGCGTTCAGCCCCCAATCCAGGAGTAGCGGTCAAGAACGTAGATAGCAAACCTAAACCCAGATATCTCAAAAATTTTTTCATTAGAAAAACCCACTATCTAACCCTGACAAACAACTTTCTTTGAGCAGGGAGGAAAGCGGGGCGGGATCTATAACCGCTTTCCTGTTTAATTGGTTTAGATATATCAAACAGGCTACAAGCACAATAAAGCAAGTACTTACCATAAATTTGACAAGAGCTTGGAACGAGCAAAATACATGAGTAGCAAATTTTTCAGTCAAACAGCATCAGTAGCGCGATAATAGATATAGAGATCAAAATTAAGTTATATGTTCTTTGCTTCCTGCGCCTGTTGTGTTGTCGTCCTCAACCAGCAACAAGAGCAAAATATTTCCCACCAAAACCAGTGCCAGGATGTGCCAGTTAACCACAGTAAGAGCACGGTTAAAAGTTGTACTGTAATTGAAAATGGCCGGGTGGTCGTTAAACCCTTACAACCACCACTCAATAAGACTTCCGAGTAATATCATATCCGCCTAATTAGTTATAATTCCCGCATCTGTGCAAAAACCAGGAAACCCTCTTTCCCCCTGCCCCCGTTCGGCTACGCTCACGGCAAGCCTGCTCTCCTGCCGTCTTAATGATAAGTCTCGAACCGGACACGATATAACTTTCAGGAATTTTACGCCTTCACTCTAAAGGTAAAACATCGTGGAAGCGATTGTAATCAATATAGCGATGTCCATCGGGTGTGTGGTGAAAGATATCGACAAATTGATTGTTCCACAAAATCTCATTGGCACTATAGCTATGACGCGCATGGACAACCTGGGCAACCGTTTCATCAATGCCACTCAAAGAGACAATCAGCATAGTATTTGTCTGGGTTAACGATTCTGGTGTCATCCCATACAAAGGACTAAACTCATCAATGACATGCATCACTGACCAGCTTAACGTGAAGCTAGGTGTTTGGTTCCTCACCAGTTTGAGATCGTGGAACCGACGCATGAACTGTCCTTCTAGGGTTACTTCGTCCCGCATTAAGTAGACTCGCATCTGCGCCTCCAGAATCATATTGCGACGCCGATTAGCGCTACGAAATATGAGAGTTGGCATCGCATTATGAGCAGTAATGACAGCAACACGGCTAAAAAGTACACGGGCTGTAGGTCGAGAGAATCGAGCAAAGGCTAGTCCTGTCATCACAGCAATTCCCACCAAACCGATCATTGCTTCAATCGTGACAATAATGTTGGCGTAAGTTGTTTTTGGATACATTGCCCCATAGCCAATAGATGCTAGGGTTTGCACGCTAAAGAAAAAGACATCTAAAAAAGAGCCAGGTCGGGCGTTGGCAATACAATCTCCTCCTATCAAGTAAGCTAGGGCAAATAGAGTATTAATACTTACATAGAAAGTACAAATCAGCAGCAGAAAGCCAGTCCAGGGAATCGTTAGCAGCAGATGATAGGGATCGCGCCAGTAGGAATGCCATGCACCCATACCTATAATCTCAAATTTTCCATTTTGAACTTGAATCTTAATCGGTGAGATTAAACGCTGTCGTTTCTTGGGTGAAAGTCTCTTCAGTCGAAATTTCATTGCAAGTAGCCAAAAGAACGGCAACTGCTTAGTATTGTAAATTAAGTTGCTTTAGAGACATTCACTCTAGAAAATTAGGCAGTGGGCAGTGGAAATTTAAACTTTCTGTTCTTACAGCTATTTTCAGGTAAATAGACCACGCTGTAGGGGCGCAAGGCCTTGCGCCCCCAATACGGTTCGGTTAACACAGTTATCTGTTGAGGCGAGCAGGGGGAGCAGGGGGAGAAGAGAAGCAGGGGAAGAGAAATTGCTTAATATTAATAAC
>JADEXV010000104.1 GCA_015206945.1 Nostocales cyanobacterium LEGE 12452
GGGGAGCAGGGGAGCAGGGAGAGAATTCGTAACTCCTCACTCCTCACTCCTCACTCCTAACTCCTCACTCCCAACTCCTAACTCCTCACTTCCAACCCCTCACTCCTCACTCAGCACTCATTATTTAAGTTTGCCTGAGCGGATCAACTCTCGCCCTTTACCGCCGGTGGAAATTGTTGATATGCGGCAAGAGTTACAGCAGGGAAATCGTTCTATATTTAGTAGATCGCTGCAAGCAGCTTTGCAAGAATTGCAAGAAAGAAAACAACAGGGAATTTTATTTATCCATCGCCGGGGACACAGTACTTTTGTCTCTTGCCGCAGTTGTGGATATGTGTTGGAATGTCCGCACTGTGATGTGTCGCTGGCGTATCACCACACCGAAGAAAAAGCGCCGGAATTATTGCGTTGCCATTATTGTAACTATGCGCGATCGCACCCCAAATTTTGCCCTGATTGTAGTTCCCCTTATCTGAAATTTTTCGGTAGCGGTACTCAACGGGTAACGCAGGAACTAGCGCGACAGTTCCCAGAGTTGCGTTTGATTCGTTTTGATAGCGATACCACCCGCAATAAAGGCTCCCATCGTACCTTACTTACTCAGTTTGCCAACGGCGAAGCAGATTTGTTAGTCGGTACGCAAATGCTCACCAAAGGTTTGGATTTACCACAGGTGACACTTGTGGGTGTTGTCGCCGCCGATGGATTACTAAATTTATCAGATTACCGCGCCAGCGAACGAGCGTTTCAAACCTTGACTCAAGTCGCTGGACGTGCTGGTAGAGGTGAAGATCCCGGTAGAGTGATTGTGCAGACTTATACTACAGAGCATCAGGTAATTGCAGCAGTGCGATCGCACGATTATCAGTCTTTCTCTCAAGCTGAATTGGAACAACGCCAAGCACTCAATTATCCTCCTTATGGGCGGTTAATTTTGTTGCGTTTAAGTAGTCTCGACCCGATTCAAGTGCAAAATACGGCGCAAGTTATTGCTACAGCCTTGAGTACAGAAGAAGAATTTGAGATATTGGGCCCAGCACCAGCGAGTATTTTACGAGTAGCTAATCGTTATCGTTGGCAGATATTGATTAAATTTGCCTTCGATGCCTTACCGCGATTACCTGATTGGGAAGAAGTGCGATCGCTTTGTCCTTCGTCTGTAAGTTTAACTATTGATGTAGACCCGTTAAATATTATGTGATTGTTATGCGATCGTAAATTACTACCCCACCCAGTTGCGCACTTATCAATAAAGCTGGTTTGCTTAGTAATTGCGTTAATTTCTGCATTATCCACCTTCAGATAGATGAGTGAATTAGAATCTCATCTTATTACAAAGGTAAGGCATAGACATTGAAAAGTTTTCATGATTTGCTGTCAAACTTATATCATGTTTGGTTGATTACTTAATAATAAAATATCTCTATGTTCATGTTGGGTTTCACTATTGTTAAATACAACATAAATATGGATAAAATGTTGGGTTTTGTTTTTCAAAAGTTGCTTGCTTGGTTGTTGGGAAACCCCAGATGTTCGCGGTAGCATCTTTAAGAGTCGCTGTGCCATTGGCGTACCCTTACAGGGAAGCTAGGCGTAGCGTCTCCATTTGGGAGAAGAGAAGGCTTTACGCTGCACTATCGCCCTTACTAGCTCTCCAAAGTACAGATATTATAAACATTCAACTAACTTGATATTGTTTGTTTATTAACAGTACAAACAAAAATGAACTCTGCCAGCACCTATTCAAGGTTGGTTTATGGTAATAATTTTGAAGATTTATTGCTGATTTATTGCTTTTTACGTAATCATACTGTGGCAAGGTGAGGCATTAGAAAGTTCTCTTATAATTCTCTTAAAAATAAGTTCAGTATTTATTTAATTTCAAGTATTTACTAAATAGTTTTTATACAGTTTAGAGAAATGGGTTCCCTAAGACTTGCGGTCATTAAGTTCGTTTCTAGCCAGTGAAGGATTGCCAAGAATCATCATTGCAGATACTTGGCCAATGTTAATGGACTACTCACCTATCAACTACGAACACAACGGCAAGGCATACTATGATTTACAAGATCAAACCCAAAATATTGGTATTAGCAATTGTTCAAGGGATTGCTTTTCAACCAAATAATGCTCCTGTACCATCTGGGTATATTAAAGATATTGGTCAAGCTTACAATGATACTAGAGGTTTTGGTTGGGTGCGTGAAGATAGCTTAGGCAATAGTACACCCACTCCCCTTGATATCCAACTCAATACACGCGATCGCAACCAAAGTGGCATTGATCGGCGACTCAATAGACTGATTCATCTGCAATATCCTCTTGGCAGTTCGGGATCAGGAGTCAAGATACCTGCTGCTTGGGAATATACCCTATCTAATGGTTCGTACAATGTGACTGTTAGCGTCGGTGATGCTACTAATACTGTAAATAGTAAGCACCAGATTAATATAGAAGGGATGGCTGCTATTTCTGGCTTTGTACCAACGGCAACCAAAAAGTTTGCCGCAATTACCCGGATTGTTAATGTTGCCGATGGCAAGCTCACAATTGATGCTAAAGGTGGTAAGAATACCAAGCTCAACTATATTGCGATCGCACCAGGTAATCGTCCCTCGATTAGAACGACCAATCCCAATGATGGTCAGACAAACGTATCGCCAGATATCTCGATTACAGCAGACCTAAATCTCCCTAATAGTGGGATTGCAGTTAATACTATTTCTGCCTCAACCATCAAGCTGATCGATAGCACTACTAATACACAAGTCAATACTAATTACAACACTTCCGGTGGCGGAGATGTGATTGTAGTGTCCCCGATAAATCGTCTCAAGAACAATACCAAATATTTGTTACAAATCACCGACGGGGTTAAAGATAGCAATGGTGCTGCATTCTTACCCTATAGCATCAGTTTCACAACAGGCACTTTTGTAACCCCAGTAAGCAAGATTACTTTCAAGCAAATCTCACTAGCGAATGTACCTCTCAAACCTTACACCACAGTATTGATTGGGCCTGACAATAAACTCTATGCTGCCACCTTACTAGGTGAGATTTTGCGTTTCCCGATCAATGCTGATGGCAGTCTGGGTACGCCACAAACGATTTCCTCATTGCAGACTGCAAATGGTGGTAATCGAACGATCGTCGGTATGCACTTCGATCCCTCATCAACAAATGCCAGCAATCTAATTCTCTGGGTAACAAATAACTACTACTGGAATGGAACTGTTGATGCACCAGAGTGGAGTGGTAAGATTACTCGTTTAAGCGGTACTAATCTAGAGACGGTAAAAGACTATGTGGTTGATTTAGCGCGATCGAGCCGGGATCATCTAACCAATAGCATTGAATTTAAGCCCAATGAGCCAAATGTGCTGTATGTGTTGCAGGGTAGTAATAGTAGTACGGGCGCACCAAACACTGCCTGGAGTAATCGTCCTGAGCGGTTGTTAACTGCTGCTGTATTACGAGTTGACCTGTCCAAAATCACCTTACCTCCTTTAAGCGTTAAGACGGAAGATGGAGGT
This sequence comes from Nostocales cyanobacterium LEGE 12452, assembly GCA_015206945.1. Taxonomy (GTDB): domain Bacteria; phylum Cyanobacteriota; class Cyanobacteriia; order Cyanobacteriales; family Nostocaceae; genus Nostoc. The sequence continues at coordinate 3,537 of JADEXV010000104.1, forward strand.
ACTTATAACCCCTTTAAAGCGGGCGCACCTGTAACTATCTTTGCTAGTGGTATACGTAATGCTTACGATCTGGTTTGGCATACGAATGGTCAATTATATGTGCCAACGAATGGTTCAGCGGCTGGTGGCAATACGCCAAATACACCTATCCCCCTACCTCTTGCCTGTCAAAACCGGATTGATAAAGCTGCTAAGGGGGCATATACTAGTCCATCTGTGCCTGCTCTTAGAAGTCTAGGCACGCAGCGAGACTTTCTGTTTCGCGTTATTAGAAATGGTTATTATGGTCATCCCAATCCGAAACGTTGTGAGTGGGTGTTGAGTGGAGGAAATCCTACAGCTGGTACAGATCCAGTTCAGATAAGTGAATATCCCATTGGTACTCTACCTGACCGGAATTGGAAGGGTATTGCCTTTGATTTTGGAGAGCATTTTTCACCTAATGGCATTATTGAATATCGTAGTAATGTTTTAGGTGGTCAGCTGCAAGGCAAACTGCTGGTGACACGCTTCAGTTCGGGGAAAGACATCATTGTGCTAACACCAGGCGGCGCAAAGTTGGATATTATAAATTCCCAAACGGGTATTAGTGGTTTCACTGGTTTTAATCCAAGTCCATTGGATTTGGTTGAGAATCCCACGAATGGAAATCTCTACGTGGCGCAACTCAGTCAAGAGACGGGCATGGGTAAAATTACACTTGTGCGTCCACTTAATTAATATCAGTACCGAGCGATCGCAATCAATTCATGCTGTACCTGAGAAGGGTTTTTACTGAAACGCAAGCATTTATTTGTGCATTTACTCTCCAAGAGCCTGTCAAGAAACAACTTTTACAATTTTTTATCTAGAAAACTTACTGAGAAAGGATTTCTAACTCAAAAAAGCAAGGTTGTTTCGTGACAAGCTCCAACAAGCATTTATCAGAAAAATGGGTTTAAAACCCCGTGCTTCTAGCACGGCGGTGAGGATGTCAACTCATCAGTTAATTTTTCTATTTTTATAGTTCACTCCCAATTACGGTTGCATTCTAATGCAACCGTAAACTTTTTATGTGCATTTATCCAAATCACGGATTAGGCAGCATCCAGAATTTTATAACCTGCAACTTGGTTTATTATATTAATACTTTTATTCCAAACAATTCGGCTATACTAATTTTCTGCGAAAACTTCGCATAATTCAATTGAGTCCAAAAAATAGCCCCAAAATATTAATTTGCGAAGGTACAAAAGCCAGCAGCGGGATTTGAACTCGCGACCTTCCGATTACAAGTCGGATGCACTACCACTGTGCTATGCTGGCACTTTGATGATTACTCTTAATTAGCAACCACGATTTATTATTGTACCATAATCCATTTATTTGTCTAGCTGTAAATTCTAAAAAATATCTGCTTGATCCTAAATTAGACTAAAAGACCAAAAATTTTAGCAAGATCGCTGCTTTTGTCGGCTTAAATGGTTCTTCTGGCGTTGTCATTGTGATGGACTAGAAACAATCAGGCATTCTGAATCACTGAATAAAGTTGGTAAATTAATATTTATAGCAAAAGCTAACTCAGATCCTGGGTTGAACCCAAAAATACCCGGCCAGTTCTAAAACTGTATTTTGTTGGCACGGTTGAATAAAGGAACAGAAATATATAATTATTTTTTACAGATTACAAGCATGGCAGCATTGCTCGGACGAGATTTATTAAGTCTAGCGGACATCACTTCTACTGAACTTCAAGAACTCCTGCAATTGGCAACTCAACTTAAATCACAGCAGTTGAAGTTGCAGTGTAATAAAGTTTTGGGGTTGTTGTTCTCCAAAGCTTCAACTCGCACACGTGTAAGTTTTACTGTGGCGATGTACCAACTGGGTGGACAGGTAATCGATCTCAATCCTAATGTCACTCAAGTTAGTCGCGGGGAACCTTTACAGGATACGGCGCGGGTATTAGACCGATATCTGGATATTTTGGCAATTCGCACTTTTGCCCAGCAAGATTTAGAAACTTTTGCTCACTATGCCAAGATTCCGGTGATTAATGCGCTTACCGATGCAGAACATCCTTGTCAGGTATTAGCGGATTTGCTGACTATTCAGGAAACCTTTAACACTCTTGCTGGGTTAACTTTGACCTACGTGGGCGATGGGAATAATATGGCTAATTCTCTGATGTTGGGCTGTGCTTTGGTAGGGATGAATGTTAGAATTGCTACTCCTAGCGGATATGAGCCAGATTCTCAGATTGTAGAACAAGCAAGAGCGATCGCTAATAACAAAACAGAAGTCCTCGTCACTCATGATCCAGAATTAGCAGCTAAGGGTTCTACTGTACTTTACACTGATGTTTGGGCAAGTATGGGGCAAGAAGCCGAAGCAGACAACCGGATGCCAATTTTTCAACCTTACCAAATTTCAGAGCAGCTATTAAGCCTTGCTAGCCCAGAGGCAATTGTTTTACACTGCTTACCAGCCCATCGTGGTGAAGAAATTACCGAAGCAGTTATTGAAGGTTCTCAATCACAAGTTTGGGAACAAGCAGAAAATCGCCTGCACGCCCAAAAGGCTTTGCTTGCTAGTATTTTAGGAGCAGAGTAGGGAATAGGGCACAGGGTATAGGGTATAGTTTTCTTGTTTGTAACCTGTACCCTCTAACCTGTAACCTGTAATATTCTTATTTGTCAAAAGGCAAAAGAGAAAAAAATAATATTGCTTTTGCCTTTCATATTTTTACTTTTCTCTTGTTATGGGGAGTTTTTTGTAGTACTAATGTTCTAGAGACATTTATAATTACTTCCCGGAAATTTATGGAACGTCTAACGGAAGCTCAACAAGAACTTTACGAATGGTTAGCAGAATACATCAAAACGCACCAGCATTCGCCTTCTATTCGGCAAATGATGCAAGCGATGAACTTGAAGTCACCAGCACCAATTCAAAGTCGTTTAGAGCATTTACGCACTAAGGGATATATTGAATGGACTGAAGGACAAGCGCGAACGATTCGGATTTTGCATCCTGTGAAGCAAGGTGTACCAATTTTGGGCACGATCGCTGCTGGTGGTTTAATAGAACCGTTTACTGATGCTGTAGATCATTTAGACTTTTCTAATTTCGATTTACCTCCCCAAACCTATGCTTTGCGCGTAGCTGGCGATAGCATGATTGAAGATTTAATTACTGATGGCGATGTGGTATTTCTGCGTCCAGTAGCAGAACCGAATCATTTAAAAAATGGTACTATCGTCGCCGCTAGAGTAGATGGATTTGGTACAACATTAAAACGTTTTTATCGCCAAGGCGATCGCGTTACTCTCAAACCAGCGAATCCTAAGTACAATCCCATTGAAGTCAGCGCTATACAAGTGCAGGTACAAGGTTCTCTCATTGGTGTTTGGCGTGGTTACAACTGAGTAATCGGGAATAGGGAGTGAGGAGTGGAGAATGAGGATTGGGAAAGATAAGTACCAATAACCAATGACAAATGAATATGTACCTGACGAAAAATTCAGTGCAGCAACTGCCCACTTTCCGGTTGAAATTACCATTTGCAAGGGAAAGTAAGGGCAGTTATTACACTTCGCAACCATTACCAGGATGCCCAAGAATGCCTGTGTCTCTGCAATTACGGCAATATCAGCGACAAGCGATCGCTAGCTGGTTTACCAACAATGGCAGAGGGACGCTGAAAATGGCTACTGGTAGTGGTAAAACTATTACCGCATTAGCGATCGCTTGTGAATTATATCAGCAGATTAATTTACAAGTTTTGGTGGTGGTATGTCCCTACCGCCATCTCGTTACCCAATGGGCCCGAGAGTGTGAAAAATTTAATTTGCAACCCATTTTAGCTTTTGAGAATTTACGCACTTGGCAAAGTCAACTTTCGACGCAAATTTATAATCTGCGTTCTGGTTCTCAACGGTTTGTCACGGTGATTACTACGAACTCCACATTAATTGGAGATGGATTTCAGTCTCAACTCAAATATTTTCCTGCCAAAACTTTAATTATTGGGGATGAGGCGCATAATTTAGGCGCACCCAAGTTAGAAGAAAGTTTGCCGCGTAGTGTTGGGTTGAGACTAGCTTTATCTGCCACACCGGAAAGGTATTTTGATGATTTTGGTACGCAATCTTTATTTGATTATTTTGGCCCAGTTCTACAGCCAGAGTTCACTTTGAGGGATGCGATCGCTCAAGGGGCTTTGGTACATTATCTGTATTATCCGGTGTTGGTAGAGTTAACTGAAGCAGAAAGTATTGCCTATTTAAAGTTAACTAAAAGAATTGGGCGATCGCTACTTTATCGAGATCGAGAAAATGGACAAGCCGGAAGCTTTGAAGACAATGAAGATTTAAAGCCGTTATTGATGCAAAGAGCCAGGTTAATTGGTGCGGCGGAAAATAAATTAACTGCTTTGCGGGATTTAATGATTACTCGCCGCGAAACTACTCACACTCTTTTTTATTGTAGTGATGGTTCCCAAGATGCGGGGCAACGTTCATCTCTACGCCAAGTTAAAGCTGTTGCTAAAATTCTGGGGGTGGATTTAGGCTATAAGGTAAGCACCTATACAGCCCAAACAACTTTACAAGAACGAGAAATTTTGCGCCATCAATTTGAAAGTGGAGAGTTGCAAGGTTTAGTCGCAATTCGTTGTTTAGATGAAGGTGTCGATATTCCGGCAATTCAAACTGCGGTGATTTTATCAAGTTCTGGTAATCCTCGGCAATTTATTCAGCGACGGGGGCGAGTTTTACGCCCTCATCCTACTAAGGAACGCGCCACTATATTTGACATGATTGTTTTGCCACCAGATTTAGATAGAGAAACTATAGAAGTTGAGCGCAATCTTTTGAAAAAGGAATTGCGCCGCTTTGTGGAGTTTGCTGATTTAGCTGATAACGCAGGAGAAGCAAGAATGAAGTTACTTGATTTACAAAAGCGATATGGTTTATTAGATATTTGATGATGAACTATATAGTTGTATTATTTTGTAAAATTTTTCGAGTTTTGAAAAAACAAGCATGAAGTATGAAATAATAAAATTATGAGTTTGATAATAATGGGATGTAAGTGGCTTTAAAAATTTCACTTACATCCCATTATGATCTAGATTGTTAATATCATAATAACAGAAGACAATTCAATAATAAAGTCTTTTCCCAAATAAAAGCATAAATTTAAAAAAATAGTTTTTACAAAATTAAAGATAGCGCTAACAGTGGCTTTACGGAGGTAAATGCAGTACTAGAGAAAGTTAAAATATAGAAAAACTATATTTCCAAACCGAAGATGTCACAAGATGCGAATATCGATGATGTGCAGGAGCCAATAACCAGCGCTCCGCCGGAAATACGGCAAATTATTGAGCGAGTATGGAAACTAGAAAAAGGCAGGCTAGATAAAAAAAGTAATGGCCCTATTAATGAGGATATTTTGAAAATCATTAAGGAAGAGGTGCGATGAAGCTGACTTCAATTAAGCTATGCAACTTTCGCTCCTTTTATGGTACGACACCAGAGATGCTTCTGGCTGGTGGAGATATTCAAAACACAACGATTATTCATGGTAATAATGGCTCTGGAAAAACCAGTTTACTAAATGCCTTTACTTGGGTATTATATGAAAAGTTTAGTGCAGCATTTGCGTCGATAGAACAGTTAGTAAATAAGCGTGCGATCGCAGAAGCTCAAAAAGGTCAAGCTGTAGAGTGTTGGGTAGAAATTGGCTGGGAACATGAAGGTAAACGCTATCGAGTCAAACGCACCTGTCGGGGTTATAAAAATGAAGGTGATTTTGACGCTAGCAAAACTCAATTAACCATGTGGGTTGGTGCAGATGATGGCAAATGGAATATACCAATTCAGCAACCAGACGATATAATTAATCAAATTTTACCCCCTACTTTACATCAATATTTTTTCTTTGACGGCGAACGAATTGAAGAAATAGTTCGTTCTGATAAAAAAGCTGAAATTGCCGAAGCTACAAAAATTTTCTTGGGTGTGGAAGTCATCAACCGTTCCATAAAACATTTGGGAGATGCTAAAAAAACTCTAGAAAATGATTTAAAAGCTATTGGCGATTCTGAAATTAAACAACTGTTGCGGCAGCAAGAAAAGATAGAACGAGAGCGTGAACGCATTACCAAACGGCAAACTGAAATTAAAGAAGAGTTAGAATATCAACAAACTTTTAAAAAAGAGACAAGTAACCGTTTGCGAGAACTGAGTGCTGCAAAAGAATTGCAAGAAAGATGGCAAGATTTAGAATTGCAAAAGACGGCAAATCAAGAAGAATATAAAAAAACTAAGGAAGCTCTAAAAAAAGTTATTTCTGCACGGGGTTATACAGTTTTGCTATCAGAGACGACATCCCAGTTTAGAGGAATTATCAATGATTTGAAACAGCGCGGCGAGTTAATATCAGGAATTTCGCGGGAATTTGTAAACGATTTACTCAATTCTCAGCGCTGTATTTGTGGCGCAGAATTACACGAGGGTAATCATTCTCATACTCATGTGAGTACCTGGTTAAATAAAGCAGGTTCCTCGGCGGTGGAAGAAACTGCAATTCGGATGAGCGCTCAAGTAGATGAAATTGATAAGCAAGCTATAGGTTTTTGGGAAGAAGTTGATAGAGAACAAACTAGGATTAATCAGTTAAGGCAAACGATATCTCAAATTGAAGGCGATTTAGATAATATTCAAGAACGGTTGCGAAAAGATGCTAATGAAGAAATTAGCAGTTTGCAAAAACGTTTAGATGAAATTGAAAGTAAAATTGATGAATTGAATCGAGAACAGGGTGCAAATCAGCAGCAAATTGCTCAACTGACAACTGAAATTGAAGGTTTGAATAAACAAATCGCCAAGCAAAAGCTGAATGAAGACAAGCAAACCCTAGCACAGCGACGAATTAACGCTACTCAAGATGCAATTGAACGGTTAACGGAAGTTAGAAATCGTCAAGAACAGCAATTTCGTTTGCAACTAGAAAAACGAGTGCAAGAGATATTTATGGAGATTTCTGTGACTCCATACATTCCTAAAATTAGTGAAAAATATGAATTGACATTAGTAGAAAATACCACAGGTGTGGAAGCACCAGTTGCAGCTTCTACCGGCGAGAATCAAATTCTCAGTTTATCCTTTATTGCCAGCATTATTGACAAAGTACGGGAATGGAGTGAGAAGCGGAAAATGATGATGATTCCCGATAGTAGCACTTTCCCAATTGTGATGGATTCACCCTTCGGCAGTTTGGATGAGAATTCGCGGCGACACATTGCGAAGACAATTCCACAACTAGCAAATCAGTTGATAGTTTTAGTAACCAAAACTCAGTGGCGGGGTGAAGTAGAAGCAGAAATGACAAATAGAATTGGTAGAGAATATGTGCTTACATATTATTCATCCAAGCCGGATTGTGAACAAGATTATATTGAGTTGGGTGGAGAAAGATATCCTTTGGTGAAACAAAGTCCGAATGAGTTTGAGTATACGGAAATTATGGAAGTTGAACGGGATAGGTAATTAAGTAAACAAAAATCCAGGGCGAATGGAATTCGCAGCTACACAAACATGAGCTACACCTCCGTGGGCTAAGAGAAAATTAAGGTTTTGTTTCTGTAGACACGCTTTCTAACCGCCTTAATTAACTTCTATACAAATTACGAATTATTTTAATGCTCCTCAAAAAAACTACAGTACTCGTCGTTGCCCTCTTAACTTTATCAACCCCCAACGCCCTAGCTTTTTCTGACACCCAAAGCTATTGGGCAAAAAATTGTGTCCAGCAATTAGGAGAGCGTAAACTTATTACAGGCTACCCTGATGGTAGTTTTCGCCCAGAAGCAACAGTGACACGTGCTGAAGCAGCAGTGTTGATGCTAAATGCTTTTCCTGATTCATTAGTGAAACGCACTGCTACGTCATTTAAAGATGTACCCAGTAATTATTGGGCGAATAAAGCAATTTCTACCGCTTACCAAAAAGGATTTTTTTCTGGTTATACCGGTGGGATTTTCCAGCCTAACCAGCCAATTCCTCGCGCCCAAATCATTGGTGTCGTAGCTGGTGGGAAAAATTACAGCCTTATATCCAACCCAACGCAGATATTACAACAATATTTTAACGACGCGGGACAAATTCCTAACTATGCCCAGAGTTCAATTGCATCTGCGACTATTAATAGTATTGTTGTCAATTATCCCAATGTCAAACAGCTAAAACCACTGCAAAGCGCTACTAGAGGCGAAGTTGCAGCTTTGATATGTCGGGCGTTGAATATTTACACGGTTCCGCCACAATATATTGCTGGAGTTGAAGTACATCCGCAAGAAGTACGCCCTTTACCAGGAAAACTCGATATTATTCCTACCTTTAACAGCAATAGTCCCGAACTGGTAACAACTGAAGGAATTTTACTATCAACTTTCCCCTCAGATGGAAAACAAGTACAGTCAGCACATTTAAATTATCCCTTTCAAGGCAGATTTGATATATTTGCTCATCATATCGTCAGGGCGGAAACATCAGCCCAAAGCCGCACTGTTTACCAAGGGATAATCGTACATAATCCAGGAAATGAACCTGTGACGCTGCAAGTATTACAAGCAGCTAGTTACCTCACCAGAGAAGCACCATTTATCGCTTTACCTGATATGGTGGAAAATCCCCAAGGTACAGTTTACTCTGGGCCAGGCGATCGCACAATGAATGATGTATTGCGGGGAGTTCGGCAAGGAATTTTTCCCGAAAAGCTGGTGATAGAACCAAAAGAAACTCGAATCCTAGCGAATTTAGCCATTCCCGTACAGGCTCCTGCTTCTAACGGTCGCACTACGATGATGCGCTTGGCAAGTAGTAGTCCAGTTTATCTCGCAAATTTAGTGAAAAATAGTAACATTCCACCCACCTTAGCCGAGTGGCAAAAGCTTCTGGATACATCAAGTTTAGCAGGAAAGCGTGACCCCATTCCTACACCTCTCGACCCTCCCAGAGAACCAACGGTATTTAGTCGCGTTGCTGGTGTCTCCCAAGGAACGCAATGGCAAACACAGCTTACGGATAATCCTAATGTATCTGAGTTAACGATACCCCAACCAGGAAAAGCGTTTTCTTATCCTTTGGGAACTGTACATTTAATTACTCTCAGTACTGGGCAAATTCAAAGCGCACCAATGTTAAAACGCTATCCTGATACGGCATACTTTGCTCACAGTAACTATGGTGTTGAATACAATCTGACTTTACCTCTAAGAAATATTACTAATCAAACTCAGACGGTAACTGTATCAATCCAGACTCCTGTTAAGGATGAAGGGGGAGCAGATAGACTGCTGTTTTTAAAGCCAGGTGTAGAACAAATATTCTTTCGGGGAATGGTGCGGGTACGTTACATCGATGATAGTGGTGTGGAAAAGACACGCTATGTCCATTTGGTACAGCGTCGAGGACAAAGGGGTGAACCGTTAGTGACGCTGAAAATGTTAGCGGGTGGGAAGCGAGAAGTACAAGTGGACTTTTTGTATCCTCCAGATTCTACGCCGCCGCAGGTTTTGACGGTGAGAACGGACGGGTGATTTTTTCACGCAGAGGCGCGGAGGTTTTTAGTTAAAGTTGAGAAAAAGGGAGGAATGAGGTTATGGTTGCCAGTCCAGACAGAAATTATATGTCTCCCCAGGAATATCTAGAATGGGAAGAACGCCAAGAGATTAAATATGAATATATCAATGGTGAAGTTTTTGCAATGACTGGGGGCACTATTCCTCACACCACTATTGCTCTAAACTTAGCTTCAGCATTAAAAAGCCATTTGCGGGGAGGTTCTTGTCGCGCTTTTATGGCGGATGCGAAAGTAGGCGTAACCGAGAATGGGCCTTTTCATTATCCTGATGTTGTAGTCAGTTGTGATGAACGGGATAGACAAGCGATTAAATTTATTCAGTATCCATGTTTAATAGTCGAAGTTCTTTCCCCTAGTACGGAAGCTTACGATAGAGGCAAAAAATTTATGCAGTATCGGCATATTCAGACTTTACAAGAATATGTCCTCATCGATGCTGAAAAAATCAGTTTAGATTGCTTTCGTATAAATGACAAAGGGATTTGGGAATTACATCCTTATGAGGAAGGGGATGAAGTTCATTTAACTAGTGTTGATTTCCGCTTTCCAATTTCTTTGGTTTATGAAGATGTTCAATTATCAATTTAAATTTCACGCGGAGGCGCAGTGGCAGGATGGACTATGTTAGTGGATAATTTGTTTGGCGATCGCCCACATACTAGTATAAAATAATGCGCTAATAATTACTATCACTTCCAACTTTCGGTTAAAATAGCAACAATGTAGATATTAAAACAATGGCTGCAAATAGAATCAGGGTTGCTAAAGATAAGGCTGAGTTGGTGAAATCTCTAGTCGCATCAAAAGACACAACTGGGCCTTTTCAAACTTATGTAGAAGTAATGGTGTGTGCAGCAGCATTGGGCGTTAAAAATAAAAAGCGCATTCCTTTAGACGTAATTTCTAAAGATTTATCCCCACTGCGACAAGATTATTTTACTAGCAGCTTCACTCTATTAATTAATTTGTTGGCTATCACCGAAACAGAAAACATTAAGGTTATAGGTGATGATAATGTAGCGGACGAGCAACGAATTCACATTTTTGAAGAGTATGCTAATGGTGGACTTGAGATTATACAAAATGAACTACGCGGAGCAGTAGACTATTCAGAGCGACTTTTATTGATTCTTAGCTATGAAAGAACGAATGCAGAGAAGCAAGATGAAGAATTTGATCTAACCAAATTCTTATCTTGAACTACCCTCTACTAAAGCTTAATAAAAATTAACTTTAATATGCTTGATATTTTTATTCGGAATCGACTTCATCCTCTTGTTCTGATACTTGGAGAAGTGAAGATTGAGTATTTAATTCTGGCAAACCAATAGCGAGTATAGCAGAAAACCTATCTCGAATCATGTCTTCTTTTTGTTGAGTGTTCATTTTTTCATGTTCTTTTCCATAAAAAGCAACAGTATCAAAACCTTTATATAATGCCTTGTAAGCATCTGTGCAACCTGCCCACTCAGCTTTATTTTTATCTGCACTAAAGAAATTGAGTAGTTTTCGCCGCGATAAAATTTGAGAACCTCTTGCAGCGTCGATTTCTGTTTTACGAGAGCCGAAATACCACAAGCACAATAAGGAAAATATTCTATCTTCTACAGTTTTCGCAACTTTAATTTTGTCACTACCCTGGTTTATTGCTATAAATGTCCATAAACGAAAAGGATAATCTGGCAGGTTAGCATCTACTTTTAAAACACCTTTGTCATATAATCTATCTAGACAACTCAATACGTCATCAATATTACCTAAATTTGTGTCTTTGGCTTTATAGTCAAACTCCACAATTCTGCCTAGACGAACTATAGCTTTCTGAAATATAGCTTTGAAAGCCCATTGATTATCTTTCATGCTATTAATAGCAACTTGATGCGAGAGTATCTCTCGACTATTCCAATCACTATCTTTAGCAATTTCTTGCTCTCGAATAATTCCTTTATGTTTACTAGTCTGAGCTTGATAGCTACCAAAAGTACCCTCGATCAAATCATGTTCGCGAGCATACTGTAGCAGGTTTCGATATGGCTTAAATTCTAGTAAAAGTTTGAGTAGCCAAGAACGAAAGTTAACTTTAAAACCTTCTATTGCAGAGCCAAGGTAATTTTCTGGTATTCGAGAAAACGGTGTAACAGGATTTCCATCTTCGTCACAGTAGTCTTCTATGTAATATTCTTCAAGAGTACGTCCCTCGTACTGAACTTTTTCCTCACCTGTACCAAGAGCAGAGTCAATACTTTCGATAAAATCTAGTACGTGCTTCTTTTCCATTGGATCGCGTGGTGGTTTCAGATCCAGTGCTGCTGAAATTAGCAAATCTAAATGAACTAGTGAATTTAGGTAGTAGGAGCTATCAAATCGGTTCGAGTCGTCTTGCCAGCGTACTAGAGAAAGAGGAAGTTTATCTTTCGCATCTTCCCCTGTACTCTCAGTTAATAAAGTTCTAACGCATTGGGCGCTAATGCTTTTGTCATCAAGAATAAGCTCTCTAGCCTTATCTACAGTCTTAGCATTCTTATTCAAATCAGTGAATAATTCACGAGCGATTCCTCGGATTGAATAATCAGAAGCACTCTGAAGATTCTTGAAGCCCGCACTAGGATGAAGCAAGATAAATAAAATTGGTATTTTTGTTTGTTGCTCAATTGTGCGAAGAGTACCACCTCGAAACCTGGGATCTTCACGAAAGGTACGGAGCGCCCAAAGACGATGTTGCCCATCTACCGCTACTGCTAATACTCTATCTTCATCCCAACGCAGCCGAGCAGAAACTCCAGTAGAAACAAATTGAACACCCCCAAAGTTCGCAATCTCACTTTGAAAATCCTTCCATTGTTCGTCATCAGGATCTGTGCCATCCCAAGGTATAGGGGGAGGTGTTACGTTTGTAGTCTCATCGAAAGCGTTCTGAATTTTACCATCGCTGTCCTTTGGCATTAATACAATAGTAATTGCATTAAAAAACTTCAGCTTATTTGGATCTAAAAGATAACCTTTAACTATGTCATCTTCTACTCTCTTCTCATCAATTTCTCGCTGAAAAAGCTCTTTAAGAGACCATTTTGTATCTAACGAAGCGGGGATTTGTTCAGCTATTTTTAACTCATCAATAGCTCGGTTAACATCAACCAAAGAAAGGACGTATGGCAGTGCTACACCTTCAGATAAAGTGTAAATACCAGTTAAACCGTATAGAGGTTTATTGAATCTTGATTTTCCTTCATTATTTGAGAATATCAGCATTTGATCTCAACCGTATCTAAGAGTAAATGATGGAAGAAATAGTCTAGATAAAATATCTTCAACTAGTTTGTCTGAAGCGAGTTTAGAAAATTCATAGTCTTCTTCAATTTGATTATCTAATTCGTCGTCTTCATCAAGACTATCTGGAACAGTGTTTGTATTATATGAAGTATGAATAATTAGAAGCCTGCATCTATTAATTTTGTGTCCAGCATCTGCAAGGCGATCGCGTAAAATGCTACCTTCACGAATATGACTGCGAATTCTAGAGTATAAATTAGTTGCCTTTCCTATATATAATGGCTGCTGAAATATGAGGGAATTATTCAAAAGCATAAAGAGCAGTTGACGAAAGGAGGAATCAGCAGCTAACTCTTTCAGCAAAAGCTCTTTAGAAAATGAAGTCTCTGCTTGGAGTTTTATTTTGTGTGCTGGAGGCAGTTTTGTTTCTCTCGGAGCCGAATGCTCCTTACAAAGTTCCTCCAAAATATAGTTAGCGAAGACTTGAGGATCGTTAATGGCATTAGCATCAATCTCGAAGCGACGATACCAAGCGTAGACACCGCCGATATTATCGGGGATGCGGCTTAAAACAGCACTATTTCCACGCATCTGTGCCAAATCGTACAATACGACGTTTTCACTTAGCTGTTGCACAGCATCACTGCCATATAGCCATGCCACAAAATAGACTCCCTTTATACAATACGTATCAGGGTAGCATAATAATTTCTTTAAAGGCGAGTAATCATTAGCAACTACAAAACAGATGGAAGTCCTACAGCTTTTGGTTCAACAAAGTTGCCATCAAAACCTATAGTTTTATCTTCCACAGTCCTGGCATCCGCCAAAGCCTTGCGAAGTTCAGCACGTTCCATTTGTTCCTGAATTCCACCCAGAATATAAACCAATAACTTCGCCGCCAAATCTCGCCCAGCAACCTGCACCCGCTTTTTATTTGGGTCATACAAAACCCCATACCATAGAGATTGGGGATATTCCATACCACTAAAACCACCTTGCTGATCAAACTTCCGTAGTTTCTTAAAAATATCTGCTAAGGAAAAACCTTTTTTAAAAACTAAAATTCCCAAAGCTTGCGCTAATGCAACTTGAGCAACTGGACGAAAAAGCATATTTCCTTCACCTCCATCCTTCTCAAAACTGAAGCGCCGTAAAGCTGGTGTATCCTCGTGTTCTAAAATTTTATAACTAGAAAGACTAGCCAAAGAATCAAATAGCTTTTTAAATTCCTCAATTCCCTGCTCAATTTCTTCATCCTCTGGACGCATGGGAATTAGACCTTTCTCCAAAGGTTTCCAGTGGGGGAACTTTTGAGCCAAATATCGCTCAGACATATCTTGTAGAGCTTGCAAAGTCGTCAAAACTGTAGAATTGGACGCTACTGTTGCACTATTCCAATTGACGCGGGGATTGCGCTCTTGTCGTTGTTCTAATAGTGGATGTGTAACTGCAATTTTTCTAGCAACGATCGCAAAACCATCATCTTCATTCAACTGTGTTAGTTGTCCTTTAGTCAACGGTGCAGCCATCAGGTTGACATGAACAAAAATCGATCTCACTCTCCGCCTCGCCTCGGTGCGAGTTTCCCCAGCCGCTACCGCACAGATGAACTCAATACCAATTTTTTCTTTGGGTAAATTTTGCAAGTAAGCAAGGTCTACTTGGTATTTTTCTATCAAATCATTGACTGTAATAAAACTGTCATCAGCACCTTTATCTTTTTTATAGCGCTGGAGTTTGCGAGTTTTAATTAACTCCATCAACCCCTGTACACCCATTAATCGGTGTTGACCATCTAGTGCATAAATAGTCACATCATCCTCAGAAATATTTAGCAGACCTACCTTACCGTCTTTATCTAGAGGTATAAAATCAGTCGTAGACTTGGTGGCGCGTCCTTCGTTATCCCACTCAGCAGCTTTAGGATTATCCACCCACGGTTGATTAATTACTACTAGCACTGGCGGAAACTTGTGGTTGTGTCTAGCCGCTAAATACTGCACTAGCGGTGCTTGACGTGACCAATCTAGGGGACGCTGCTGAATTTCATCAATACTATCCGCGTCAATCTCGACATTATCAGTCTCTGGATTATACTTTTTTTGAAACAGAGGTAAACCAGAGGCGAAGTGAACCCGACCTGCAAACCATTCCAAGGTAACAGAGCTAACATAAGCCTCAGTACCACCCATCTCGGTTTTCTGAACGAGAATCTGATCTTTTCTCCCTAAAAACTTCTCCAAGAGTAAAGCTAGTACCTGTTTTTCCTTGTTTTCTCGTTCCAGGTACTCTCTAGCAATGTCAGCAGTGGGGTCAGATGCACTATCTTTCATGTTAAATTTTAAAAACAGAATAGGATTATGTTGTTTAATTATCCAAAAATTTGGATATTAGTAGTAAAGTTTTTAAAAACTTTTCTTCAACCCACGGAGATGGGTTTTGTCTATCTAGACGTGAATTCTATTCGCCCAAATATTACGCCAGTGTTTCCAGAGAGAAGGAGAAATGACTACAGCACAACAAGCAGAAAATAAAGGTCAGCAAACACGTACTGTAGCAGAGTTAGTGGATTACATCCAAGCTCTCAACATTGAAATTCAAGAATTGTATTGTTTAGATGAGATACCTTGGGTTTTGGGCGTGTCTTGGGGAAAAGATTCTAGTACAGTATTGCAGCTTGTATGGAATGCGATCGCAGCTCTTCCTCCAGAAAAAAGAACTAAAACAGTTTATGTAATTACAACCGATACTCAGGTAGAAAATCCTGTAGTGTCTGCTTGGGTTCGCAAATCCATGCAGAACCTCAAGGTAGCTGCTAAAAAACAGGGGATGCCAATTGATCCACATTTACTACAACCAGTAATTGAAGACACATTTTGGGTAAATCTTATTGGTAAAGGATATCCAGCACCCCGTAACCAGTTTCGCTGGTGTACACCACGCTTAAAAATTAATCCTGCTAATCAATTCATCCGTGAAATAGTTAGAGCTAACGGTGAAACAATTCTTGTATTGGGTACTCGCAAAGCAGAAAGCGTCAAACGTGCTGCCACAATGAAAAAGCATCAAGTTGATAGAGTACGCGATCGCCTGAGTCCTAATGCCAGCCTACCCAACTCCTTAATCTATACTCCTATTGAAGATTGGAGTAATAACGATGTCTGGATATACCTAAATCAGTGGGATAATCCTTGGGGACAAAGTAATAAAGAATTATTTGCTATGTATCGAGGTGCAACAGCCGATAACGAATGTCCATTAGTTGTTGATACTTCTACTCCTAGCTGTGGTGATTCCCGATTTGGCTGCTGGGTTTGCACACTAGTGAATAAGGATAAATCAATGGAGGCAATGATCCAAAATGATGAAGAAAAAGAATGGATGCAGCCATTATTAGATATCCGTAATGAACTAGATATCAAAGATGACCGAGAAAAAAGAGATTTTAGAAGAATTTGGGGAGATGTCCAACTATTTGAACGCAATAAAAACGGGGAAACCTCCATTGAACCAATCCCTGGCCCCTATACCAAATATTGGCGGGAACATTGGCTCAGACGATTATTAGAAGCGCAAACAAAAACCCGTCGTACAGCGCCAGAAAGTATGCGCGACATCACCCTAATTACTCTAGAAGAAATGAGCGAAATTCGCCGCATTTGGCTAGAAGACAAACACGAATTTGATGATAGCTTACCCCGGATTTATCAAGAAGTGACAGGCGAAGAATTTCAAGATCCCCGTCCTGGTGCAGACTATAGCCTACTAGGTCGTGATGAATGGATAGTATTAGAAGAAATCTGTGAAGGTGACGCGATGCACTTGGAACTCATGGCGAAATTGTTAGACACAGAACGCCAGTATCGCAAAAAGACTCGTCGCGTGGGGATATACGAAACCTTAGAAAAATGTTTTAATACGAGTTCCCGTTCTCCAGAAGATGCGATTAGAAATGCTCGTTTAAAACGTGAATTAAGCGAAGCAGTTAGTCAAGGTGATGTCGCAAAAGTTAAGCAGATGACTTTGGGCGATGTTGCAGCAATCAATGAAATAGATGAAGGTAAAACTGAAAGTGATGAGGAGGTAACTTGGGCAAGTATGAAATTTAAAAAGGAAAACTCAGAATAATAGAAGACGGGAGTCAACCAAACTACTTAAAGAACGCTTGACAAAGTTGGGTTATCTTAAAACAAGCGAGGTTCTATGATTCAAGCCATACACAAATTAGTAACTTTTGAAGATTTTGCAGCTTGGCGGCCTGAGGGTGGGAGATACGAATTACATGATGGCGTAATTGTTGAAATGGCACAACCAGTGGGAGATCATGAGGATGTTGTTGGTTTTTTGGCACTAGAAATATCTGCTGATATCAAGCGTCTAAATTTACCTTATTACATTCCAAAAACTGTATTAGTCAAACCATCTGAAGGTGAATCAGCTTATTCACCAGACATCTTAATAATCAATCGACCAAATTTAGTGAATGAGCCTTTATGGAAAAAAGAATCAACTGTATCTCAAGCTACATCTATTCCCTTAGTTATTGAAGTTGTTAGTACTAATTGGCGGGATGATTACTACAAAAAATTAGCTGATTATGAAGCTATAGGTATTCCCGAATATTGGATTATAGATTATGCGGCTATAGGTGCTAGGAAGTTTATTGGCAATCCTAAGCTGCCTACTATATCCATTTATCAATTAATTGATGGTGAGTACCAAGTTACTCAATTTAAAGGCGATACCCATATTGTCTCGCCTACTTTCCCAGAATTGAATTTAACCGCCGAACAGATTTTTCAAGCTGGAGGTGTGCAAATCTAGCCACGCTTACCAACACCAAGACAGATCCAATCGCATTTCTTAACAGTTAGTGATGGTATTATCTATATTTTATAGACAATATTTTTTCTCAATGCGTCAGACAAAACCATCTAATTAATTTTATCTGATTCGTTTCATCACAAACTTTTTGCTTCTGCGATCGCTGTCGAACTCATGTTAATCTTAAAAATCAATGATATTTCTTGAACTAGTTCTACAAAACTTTGGCCCCTACAGTGGAAAACAGGTAATCAACCTTAACCCAAAAATTGATGAGGAAAACTCACACCCAATCATCCTATTAGGTGGTATGAATGGCGGTGGAAAAACCACACTTATGGATGCCATTCGTCTCGCCCTTTATGGCGCTCGTGCCCAATGTTCTACCCGTGGTAATTTAAGTTATAGTGATTTTCTCAATCAATGCGTTAACAATAAAATTGATCCAGTTGCAGACACCCGAATTGAATTACTTTTTGAACACATTGAAAACGATAAACCAATAAAATACCGTGTTGTCCGTAGTTGGACAAAAAATCCTAAAGACGGTAAAGATACATTAGGTATTTTAGGCGACAGTGATACCTGGCCTGATGCTTTAGTTAATATCTGGGATGAATATATTGAAAATCTTCTGCCATTAGGGATTTCCAACTTATTTCTCTTTGATGGTGAACAAGTTAAAGAACTTGCAGAACAGGAAACACCACCACCAGTTGTAGTAGATGCAATTCGCGGGCTTTTAGGACTAGAATTGGCAGATCGTTTAGCAGTTGATTTAGATATTTTAGTTAACCGTAAACTTAAAGAAGTTGGTAATAGTAAGGATTTAGCAAACCTAGAGGAAATTGAAACTAGGTTAACCCAACAGCAAGAAGATTATCAAATAACAGAAGAGAAAGTAGAAATTCTCAAAAATCAGGTAGAAGAATTAGAACAAAAGCAGCAAGAAGCCTTTGATAAATTCATTTCTGAAGGTGGGAAGATTGCAGCAGAACGTAATCAACTAGAACTACAACAAAATACAAAAACTGCGGAAATTGAACAAGTACGCCAGTCGATGTGTGAATTAGCGGCTGATGTTTTACCTCTGGCATTAATTCCCAATTTGCTGACTCAGGCGCAAGCACAGGGAGAAAAGGAATTTCGCCATCAACAGATACAAATTTCTAAAGATTTGTTAATTGAACGAGATCAGCGTTTACTAACTTGGCTAAATCAAGTAGAAATTTCTCCGATACAAGTTGAAAAAATTCAATCATTTTTAATCCAAGATGTAGATAGTTTATATGCAAAGACTATCCAGATAGAAGCACCTTGGCTATTAGCCGATGATGAAACCTTAAGTCAGCTAGATAATCTCATATATCACTTACAAAATTCTAAACTTTCTGCAAAAGAGAAATTAGCTATTCTCAAAAATAAAGAAGAAGAAATCCATACTTTAGAAAGACAAGTGCAAACAGCAGCAGCACCAGAAGATTATACAAAGCTGCGTCAAGCATTAGAAGCGGCACAAAATCAAGTTGTTGAAGCTAAAGCAAATTACGAAACAATCCGCCGTCGTTTAGCTGAATTAGAAACTATTATTGCTAAGTCAAAAAGAGAATTAAATGATTATACTGTAGAAAATATTAAGCATAAAAATAGCGAACATATTATTACCTCTGCGGCTAAAGTTCAAAATACACTCAAGATTTTTCGTGAAAAATTAACTCTGCGAAAACTCAATAAATTAGAGGAGGAAGTTAAAAACTGTTTCCTTTATCTTCTTCATAAATCAGACTTAGTGCATCGCATCACGATTGACACTAAGACTTTCAGCCTTTTGCTTTACGATTTAAATGGTAAACCTGTACCTAAACATCGTTTATCAGCAGGCGAAAAACAACTACTTGCGATCGCATTTCTTTGGGGTTTAGCCAAAGTCTCTGGACACCGCCTACCAGTAGCAATCGATACGCCACTAGGTAGACTAGATTCCTCTCACCGCAGTAACTTAGTTGAACGTTACTTTCCATCCGCCAGCCACCAAGTGATTTTGTTATCTACGGATACTGAGATTGGCAGGAAAGAAGTGGAAACACTGCGAGAAAATGAAGCGATCGCACGCGAATATCTCCTCAAATATGACTCCTTCACCCGCCAAACAACTATCCAACCAGGATATTTTTGGTAGTAGATATTATTAGAAAATTGAGCGATGTCTAACGACAAGCCGCTATGCGTCTACGCAATTTCAAAATTATGGAATCACCAATAGAACGTATTCGTCTCTCCCAAACAGCCAAAGACCAACTTACCAAACTTAAGCGCAGCACCAAAATCGACCAATGGAATATTTTATGTCGTTGGGCGTTTTGTCGTTCCCTCGCAGAATCAACCACACCCTCCCCCGTCCCAATCCCCCAAGATAGCAACGTCGAAATGAGTTGGCGCGTCTTTGGTGGCGAAATGTCCGATATACTCCTCCTCGCCCTCAAGCAACGCTGTCATAATGACGGCTATGCCACCGACAAAGAAACCCTCGCCATCCAATTTCGCTTACATTTGCATCGCGGTATTGGTTACTTAGCAGGCGATCCAAATATCAAGAAAATTGAAGATTTAATTGAACTAGCGGTTAAAAATTGAAAGGATATTAGTTGACTGTTAACTGTTCATTGTTAACTGAAATTAATATTATGCCTGAAGCGCTAGAAATCGAGCGTCATAGAGCTGCGATCGCACGCACTGATATATCTCGCCCTGTACGATTGGCTATAGAAGGGTCAATCCTCAATCAAGACACCACTTTTTTTGACTACGGTTGCGGCTACGGTGGTGATGTCCAGCGAGTAAAAAACTTAGGTTACACCAGCGCAGGTTGGGATCCTTACTACTATCCAGATGTACCACGCACCCCCGCCGATGTGGTTAACCTGGGTTATGTCCTCAACGTTATTGAAGACTCAGAAGAACGCCGTCAAAGCCTGATCCAAGCTTGGGAACTCACTGGGAAAGTTTTAATTGTCGCGGCTCAAATACTGATTAACGCTCCCAGCAAAACCCAACTTGCTTACAATGATGGCATTGTGACGCGCCGCAATACTTTTCAGAAATATTACGAACAACAAGAACTCAAAACTTATATTGATGAAGTCCTAAATGTAGATGCGGTACCGATCGCACTAGGCGTTTATTTTGTTTTTCGAGATGAAGCTGAAAAAGAAAGTTACAAAGCTATCCGCTTCTTTTCTGCGACTTCTACACCACGAGTCCGCATTCCCACTAAGC
>JADEXV010000105.1 GCA_015206945.1 Nostocales cyanobacterium LEGE 12452
CCCACACCCTTCTTACTGACAAACTACTACCTGAAAATCATTCTTTTCGACTATTTTTTGCGTAAGTCCTGTTCACTTTTCGCTGTCCGGCTAAAAAGTCGATAGTATAGCGACGTACTAGTTTCCTTGAAGGGAAACAGCAGATAGGTGAGAGGATTTATTGCCACAATAATATTTCGGAAGTCTCGCCGCGCCAAAAATAAGATCGCACGAGCAACTTGCTGTGCAGACATCACTCCATAAGGATTCAGCTGACTCTTAAACGGGCCAAGAATTAACTTGCGAATTACACAATCCCCATCCAAACGCTTGAGCGTAACAATATCTCCCAGCGCTCTTTTGCTAAGTTCATAAAGCGGACTCAACGCTGGAGAAACCTCAGCCTCAGAAGTGTTTACCCAAATTTCCTTGGTTGCTTTTGCTTGTGGCCCTGTTACAGTTGTCAAAAATATATCCATCAACCGCAAGGCTGAAAAGGTATTCACCTCATAAGAGGCGTTGATAGCCTCCGGTGTGCGGCTGGCGTAGACATTGACTCCGTGATTGATAATTAAAATATCTACTTTCTCTAAACTATTTCTCAGTTCAGCTTCGTTACCCAACTGCCAGGAAACCACCTTTACCCCAACTTGCTCTACTAATTTTTCTGGATTAGTGGTTAATGCGACGACTTTAGCATTATTCTTTACAAGTTCAGCCGCCAACGCTTGCCCCAACGCTCCTGATGCTCCGGTTAAGGCGATGGTTTTACCTTTGAGAGACAGTCCTGTACCCAGAATTTTATCCACTAACGGAAAGACACCACTGTAATAAGCGTTGACATCATCAAAATGATGCCGCCAATGGTAAGACCGATTCACCCACCAAATGGATGGTATTGTCTCTAAAGGGCCAGGTAGGTGGTTGTAATCTGTATCAATTTTTCCCTGAAAATATCGCACAGACGCGCCATACAAAAAGGTACAACCATAAGCTACTCCCAGCCATAACCCCATTTGCTGGACAATTAAGGCAACGACTACCAATACTACTAGCAGTAAACTCGACTCTAAAATGTCGTGATAGAGTTGGGATTCTTGATAAATTTTCAGGGAAACTATTGATAAATCGCGGCGATAGGCCATGTGGTGCTTGTTGTGCCATTTAGCAAGCCAACTGACTTGGTGACACAAAGCATGGTAGCTGTCTCTCAATATCTCAGCAAGTAAAAGTGAGAAGAGTGCCCAACTAGCAAACTGTAAGCTGGCATTTAGCCAAACCCAATTAATTTGTAAGCTTGTCTCAATTCCCATCAAGTTTTCAGCTAGCATTTTTATCATGTTTGTCTGTACTCGTTTTTCTTAATCATTCTTCACGATCTGAGGTGCGTTAAGGTCGAGTCTAGAACAAATTAAAATCAAAGGGAATAGGGAATAGGGAGTAGGGAGCAGGGGAGCAGGGGAGCAAGGGAGCATGGGAGAAGTTGCAGTAAGTCTTTCCCCTCTGCCCCTCTGCCCCTCTGCTCCTTGGTCACTGAGCGCAGCCTCTCGTAGGGAAGTGCTGCCCCCCTGCTCCTTTAACTCCCCCTCTTCTCTTGCCGTTCTTTGAGTTTCAGCATAATTTCTGCGTGCATCTCGCGGGTAATTGGGTAAAAATACGTTAAAACTAAGCCAAAAATCAAACAAATTGTCGGTATAGGACCAACGGCAACGCGAATAGCAAACAGTGCTGATTCCGGTTGGATGGGTAGTGGACTTCCGGCTACAGATTCTTTGAAACCCGATACTTGCAAAGCATTTCCCACCAAAAACAACCCCAAAGCTAAACCAAATTTTTGTAGCAAAACCATGAAGCCATAAAAAATGCCTTCTCTGCGTTGTCCGGTTTGCAGTTCATCTAATTCAATCACATCTGGAATCATTGACCAAGGAATTAGATAAGCTGTGGAGACACCAATACCAGCCATAACAGCCATCACATACATCAAAACTATTTGACCAGGCTGTAAGAAAAATAGTCCGGCTGCTGCTATTATCCATAAAGTCATTCCCAAAAAATAAACAATTTTTTTCCCGATTTTTTTACTCAACGCTCCCCACACAAATAGCATCAACAGAGCAGTTCCTTGGACTGCAATCATGACTGTGGGCACATCTGATTCTTTGAGTCCCATACAAGTGACTACAAAATAGGGAATAATGCTGGCTGTTACCTGTACACCTAGCCAAGAACAAAGATATATACCAATAACAAATAAAAAAGGTCGGTTGCTAAAGACAATTTTTAGCTGTTCAAAGAAGGAGAGAGATTCAGGTTCCTCGGTTTGGATGCGTTTAGCCTCAAAAGCTAAGATGCGATCGCGGACTCCAAAAACGCACCAATATAGTCCTAAAATCGAAATTACAGTAGAAACTGCTGCTAAAACAAGATATTGTTGTTGGCGATCGGCGATCGCTGAAAAAACAATTTGCGTTAAAATCAACGATAAAATGCTGCCACCAATAGAAAATGTAAAGCGATAGCTGTTAAGGCTGGTGCGTTCGTCGTAATCTTGAGTCAGTTCTGGAGTCATAGCCGTATAAGGCAAATTCACAACCGTGTAAAACGCCTGAGATATCACCCCAATGACTACGTAATACCAAAATAATGGCCAAATATTCTCACTCTGATTTGCACTAAATTGCGGTACAATCCACTGCAAGAAAAAGAAAATTCCAAAAGGGATTGCTCCATAAAACATCCAAGGAAGACGACGCCCCCAACGACGAGATTTCGTTTTATCAGTCAGGAACCCCACAAACGGATCGTTTATGCCATCCCAGATTTTGCCAATCATCAAAATACTGCCCGCTAAACCCGCAGGGATACCAGCAACATTCGTGAAGAAAACCAGCAGAAAAAAGACGGAGATATTTGCGGTGATTGCTGGTCCTAAATCTCCTGCACCGTAAGCCAGCTTTGTTTTTAAGTCGAGTTTTTCACTGAGAATATCTCGTTTAGCACCGCCATCAGCAGCAGAATCATTCATAAAACTTTGCACTCATACTAAAATAAAAAATCTGCGACGCCGATAGCGTAGCGGTAGCGAGTCCGCGTACCCCTACGGGGAAGCAAGCTACGCTTTTAGCGTCTCTTAGAGAGCGTCATAGCCCGTCGTAGACATCGCCTTCAATACTAGCCATCTACCACTCCCGTTAGACTTATGCCAGACCTTTATGTTTCTTGGTCAGATTATCACCAAAAAATTGAACAACTGGCTATTCAGATTTATGAATCCGGTTGGGAATTTAACCAGATTATCTGTCTTGCCAGAGGAGGACTAAGAGTCGGAGATATTCTTTCTCGTATATACCAGCAGCCGCTGGCAATTTTAGCAACCTCATCTTACAGTGGCACTGGTAAGCAAGAAAGAAGTAATTTAATTTTCTCCCGCCACTTAACGATGACTGCCGAAAAGCTAGGTTCGCGCATTCTCCTAGTCGATGACTTAGTAGACTCTGGGGTAACACTCCAGCAGACTATACCTTGGCTCAAGCAAAATACTGATTTTCCCCTTGAGGAAATTCGCACCGCCGTTCTTTGGTATAAAGCCTGTTCAGTTATAACACCCAATTATTATGTTGATTATCTGCCTGACAACCCCTGGATTCATCAACCTTTTGAACACTACGAGCAGATGAATATCGCACAACTCGTGGCTAAGGTAAGTCAACTGTGTTGATTAATACCTATACAAAATGAATTTTACCTCGCTTTTGCTTACCAACTTTCTTAACGGACAATTTTCCACAAAATGGTGAATGTAACTAGTACCGCTTTGCGTTATTACCAATTATGCAAAGCGGACTTGTTAAGGTAATTGGTAATTACTGATACGTAAAGGCTTAATACATTCTAAAGGGATAGCTTATTACCGCATTGGTAGTATTTTAAACTTTAGCGTTAGCGTAGCTCGCACTTCTCTACGAGACGCTGCGCGAACGACAAAGCTCAGTGACCACCGCAGGCATCGCTTCCCTTAGCACTATCAATTGCAAGTCAATTTCAATATTGGCTTTCATCCGAAAAACTCTTGCTGGTATTAGAAGAAACTTCCAAAATCTTCCTTCAGGAAGTACCAAGGGCAAATCATTTTGTCGTAGTCTTTGTTTTATGCGAATCAAAGGAAGCCAAGAAAGAAAGCAGGGGGCATCTATGCTAAACCTAACAATCAATGGGGGATTATAACCATAACTGAGTGTAGGGTAGCGAGTCCGTAAGGGTATTGGAGGCCACCATACCTCCGGTATGGTGGCCTGTCCCCAAAAAGGTCTTGGCATAAGACTTTCCCAAATACTTTTTCTTTCGTCCTACTTCCTACCTTGCCCGGAGGGCTTGGCCAAAATCCAGGAGTAAGAATGAAAGGGTTTTATACTACCACCCGATTGTAAAATCACCTTATTAGGCGGGTGTATAAAACTCTTTTATTCAAAATTCAGAATGAATTCTGAATTCTGAATTTTGATTTTTTCTTGACAAAAATTGAAGAAATGTTACGAAAATTGGGTGAATCTGGACAGGAACTGCTGAGGCAATATTTTTTAGAAGCGGAGTAGTTTAATGACAAATGAGGAAGTGGATCAGATATGTTTAGACGATATTCTCATCACTGAAGAGTTGTTTCGTAGAATACCCAGAACCACTGACCTCAAGCAAGAAAACGATGCACTTCATACCCTGATAGGGCAAGTAGTTGAGCAGCCTCAAATTCTGCTCAAAAAGCTTGTAAAAATAATTACTCAACTGTGTCAAGCAGAATCAGCAGGTTTCAGCTTACTTGAGGTGACTCTGAACGGGGAAGATATTTGTCGCTGGTTCGCACTAGCTGGGATGTTAGAAGCCTATGAAGAAACTGCCACCCTTTACAGCTTTAGTTGCTGCGGCATCTGCCTAAAACGTCAAGCCCCCCTGCTATATTCCTATCCAGAACGGTATTTCACCTTCTTGCAACAGGTTAAGCCAACAATCGTCGAGATACTGGTGGTTCCTTTATTGATCCACAATCAACCACTTGGCACGATTTGGATTGTATCCCACGATGAGCATCGGCAGTTCGATCGAGAAGACTTGCGGCTGCTGACAAGCTTCGCAAATTTTACAGCCACCGTTCTTCACAGTAACAACGCCCGTCAAGCAGCTGAAGAATCTGCACGGCGCGAGCAAGCCGCCCGTGCCGCTAGCGAAGCGGCACAAAATGCAGCTGAACAAGCCAATCGTCTCAAAGATGAGTTCCTTGCTGTTCTATCTCACGAACTGCGTTCCCCTCTCAATCCGATTTTGGGCTGGGCAAAACTCCTGCAAACTCGCAAATTTGATGAAGCAAAGACCGCTTATGCCTTAGAAACTATTGAGCGCAATGCCAAGTTGCAGTCTCAGCTAATGGAAGATTTACTGGATGTTTCCCGCATTCTTCAAAGCAAACTCAGCCTGAAAATCGGTTCTGTTGACCTGTCCGCCGTTATTGAAGTAGCCCTTGATACTGTGCGTCTAGCGGCTCAAGCCAAGTCAATTGAACTCAAAACGAAATTGGAACCGGATGTAGGACAAATTTTGGGCGATCCCAGTCGCTTGCAGCAAGTCGTCTGGAATTTGCTCTCTAACGCCGTTAAGTTTACAGAATCCGGGGGGAAGGTGGAAATCCGGCTTGAGCGCGTGGGTACACAAGCGCAAATCCAAATCAGTGACACAGGTAAGGGCATCAACCCAGAATTTCTGCCTCACGTATTTGATTACTTCCGTCAAGCTGACAATACCACAACAAGAACCTTTGGCGGGTTGGGGCTTGGTTTAGTGATCGTTCGTCAAATCGTTGAACTACACGGTGGAAAAGTCCAAGCAGAAAGTGAGGGAGATGATAAAGGTGCAACCTTTACTGTGTTGTTACCTATCAAGAGTGTCGAGCCTCAAACAACTGAAGACAAAGGTTTGCCTGACGGTTCCCCTAATCTTGAGGGGGTAAATGTGCTAGTCGTGGATGATGAAGTTGACACCCGCGAGCTAATAGTATTCATCCTGCAACAGTATGGTGCTTCTGTACGTGCCTTCGCCTCAGCTTCCGAAGCACTAGACGCCTTTACACTTGAGAAACCACATATTATTTTAAGTGATATTGGGATGCCAGAAATGGATGGTTATATGCTGATTCGGGAAATTCGTAGACGCGAAGCGGCTAGTCGTCAGACATCGCTACCACCTGACCAAGGGGGAGAGATCCGAGCGATCGCACTGACAGCTTATGCTGGAGAAAGTAACCAGTCAAAAATTCTCCAAGCAGGATTCCAAGAACATTTGACTAAACCAATAGAACCAGCAAAATTAGCGATGGTAATTGCTAGGCTAGTTAAATAATTAAATAATTATTTTAAAAAGTTGGGAGTAAGAGTTGACTACAAATTCCGGTTTTAGAAACCTAAAAGATCAGTTCCTTCCTGAACGCAAAGAAGCTCTGCTGGCTCGGATGGCGAACCGCATCCGGCAATCGCTGAACCTGCAAGAGATTTTGGATGCAACTGTAGTCGAGTTGCGGGCATTTTTGCAAACTGACCGAACTAAGGTCTACCGCTTCGATCGCGACGGGCATGGACACGTCGTTGCCGAAGCCAGCGCCCCCAACCGCCTACCCTCTTTGCTGGGATTACACTATCCATCTGATGACATTCCGCCCCAAGCGCGGGCTTTGTTTGTCAAAGCACGTACCCGCTCCATTGTCAATGTCAGCGAACAGCGAATTATCCTCAACTCGCTGCCGACTCCCAAAACAACGGCGCTCGGGGACTTGACCGTTGAAGAAGTGCAAGAGCAACCCCTCGAAGATATCTTAAGCCGTCCGGTAGACCCCTGCCATGTAGACTATCTCACCCAGATGGGTGTGCAATCTTCAGTGGTAGTGCCAATAATTTATCAACAGGAACTCTGGGGGCTGTTGATCTCTCATCATGCCGAACCCAGAGAGATTACATCAGAGGATTTGCTGGTTGTCCAATTGCTTGCTGACCAGGTTTCATTGGCAATTACCCAGGCGAATCTGCTGAGTCAGGTACAGGAGAAGCAGCAGAGGGAAGCGATCGTTAATCAGATTGCTACTATGCTGCACGCGCCTCTGGCCCCTGAAGAGATTTTGCATAACGTTCTAGAGCAAGCAGTAAAAGCTTCTGGCAGTTCTGGAGGAAGGTTGTACCTAACTTCCCCGGATGAGGCTTTACCAGCACATCTTTATACTTACGGAAATCAGCCGACTCGATTCGAGCATGAGCAACCAAACTCACTAGAAAATCATCCCCTTTGGCAAGAAGTAGGGGAAACTCCTGCTCCCATCGACACCTCCTTAACTCAAGAAGATCAACCTTCCCTGCGAGTGGTAATTAATCTTCAGCAAGAACCGCGTCTGCACCAACTGATTGAATCCTTCCAAAGCACACCGATTCGGGGTTTGATTGTTCAACCGTTGTATTATGGTAAAGAATTCCTGGGGTATCTAACATTCTTTCGTGACCAAATCGGCACAAAAAATCTCTGGCCAGGCTATGAGGAAGCCGATGAGCGCCAACAGCGACCCCGCCAGTCAATGGCGCAATGGCAGGCGCTCAAACAAGATAAAGCTCATCCCTGGAGCATCGAAGAGATGGAACTCATCCAGTCTTTGAACATTCACCTATCGCTGGCCGTGCTGCAAAACCGCCTCTATCACCGAGAACGCCAGCAACGCCTGATAGTTGAAATACATAACGAAGCTCTCTCTCATGCCCGAGCTGCCGCCGAAGAGGTGAGTCGCCTCAAGAGCAACTTCTTGGCTTCTACCAGCCACGAACTGCGAACCCCTCTGGCCTCAACCTTAAACTATTTAAAGTTGCTCAAAGAGCGTCTTTATGAAGACGAAGATGAGTTGCGCGAATATATAGACGGCGCTTACCAATCGACGCAAAATCTTGTCACCATCATTAACGATGTGCTTGACATTGCCAAGATTGAAGATGGGCGCATAGCTTTAGATTTGGAAACAGTTTATCTGCAAAAACTTTTACAAGAGCAATGTTTCCTCTCAGGTGCCGAAAGCCGCTACAAGTCAATTCCTCTGACACTCGACTGTGAAATCGAGACTGTTTTCGCCGACAAGATCAAAGTCCGTCAGGTGATGACAAACTTGCTGGATAACGCCTTCAAATTTACAGATGAGGGTCAAATCGATGTCCGGGCTGTCGTCGATAGTACTGGGACAATGGCTCAAATCTCGGTACACGACACAGGTATCGGCATTGAGATGGAAAACTCAGAGCAACTGTTTTCCCCATTTGTGCAAGCTGATGGTTCTGCCCAGCGTTCCTACGGGGGCACCGGCTTAGGGCTGACTATCTGCAAGCGATTAGTGGAACTGATGGGTGGTAAGATATGGCTTGAAAGCCCTGGACTAGGGCAGGGAAACACGGTGACTTTTACCCTGCCTCTAAACGAACAAAGTCAGATAGGAGGTCAGGGTTCTCTAGTTGAGGGCCAAGCCCCTAGCTTTTAGCTAGGGGCTTGGCCCTTGGAAGATATTTCACCTGACTATAAAAAAGATGAGTATTTTTATGGTTTTTAATATTTGGACGGCAATTAAAATCACCTGTACCTTACTCTCATTGGATGTAGGCGCTTCCACAGCATGGAGGTTTTAGTAACAATCTTGAACATCCTGCTGGTTGAAGACAATCAACTTCTAGCGAAGGGAACCGCCAAACTAATCGAACGTTTGGGGGGTCATCAGGTGTTTATTACTGCTGAACCAAAAGAGATATTCCAACAATGCGAAGCGGGGGCAGTAGAACTGGTGATTATGGATATCAATTTGCCGGGAGCTAGGTGGGAAGGAGAAAAAGTCGATGGCTCCATCCTGTCGCGCCATTTAAAGGCACAGTGGAAACAGTTACCAATTATTCTGGTGACGGCTTACACCATGCCCGTCGATCAACATCTCCTGTTGTCCCAATCTGGGGCTGACAGTTGCTATACCAAACCCATCACTGACTACGATGCCTTTTTGGATATGATTAGTCTTCTTGGTCAAAAAAGGAATTGAATCTCCATGTACAAGCTGGCGATTTTGGATGATGACGAACACTGGTGTCGCATCATCCAACGCTTTCTGAAGCAACAATATGCTGTAGTAACCTATAAGTCAGTGTCTAGTTTCTTGTGGGAGTTAGATGAACTAAACCAGTATGATATATTTCTGGTCGATTTCGTGCTGCCTACGGCTCGGTATGAGCTAAATACAGATGGCATGGAAATTGTTACCGCTCTCAAGCGCCACTTGCCTCGTTCTCCTGTAGTCATCCTCGTCACGGCTTACATGAGCAAAAATGAGTTAGAGGTGCATGGTAAACAAATGTGTCCAGAAGCAGACGGATTTTTTGCCAAGGATGCTGGACTAGAATTATTGGCTCACCAAATTAAGCAACTGCTTACACCAGGTACAACTGAGGAGAGTTAGGGGGAGTACTTAAGATTTTCTGACTTTCGCTTGCCCTAAATTGAGCTAAAGAGGGGTTTGATGCGATCGCATTGCATCACAATGGAATCCAAAATCAAATAGATGACTTAGTAGACTTTGGGATCGCACTCCAACAGGTGATTGCCTGCTCTCCTCCAGCTATCATTACTCCTAAGTGGCACTATCATTGAATTGTACCTACTCCTACCTGAGACAAGAAATTATGAGTAGTGATCGCCTCGAAACCTTAATGAACCAAGCAGAAGAACTTTTAAAGGCAAAGAAGTCTGATCTGGCAATTCCTCTATTTAAACAAATCTTGCAAATCGATCCTAAAAATATTGAGGCTTTGAAGAAACAGGCAGATATTTTTGTAGGATTAGAGAAGTATGAAAGAGCGATTGATCTTTATCAGCAAGCTTTGCATATTGATGATAAAAATATTGATGTTTTGAGATGGTATGGTAAAGCTTTAGCAAGGTCAGGTCAGCATGAACAAGCATTTGCCATTTTTAGACAAGCTCTAGATATTGCTCCTGATGATTTCGATATTATGAGAACCTATGGTAGTTTCTTGTCTAAAGCAGGTTATTGCGATCAGGCAATTGAAATTCTTAAAAAATCTCTAGACATTCAGCCACATCATGTTCCAAACTTAAATGCATATGCTCAAGTATTAGGACAAAAAGGTGAATATGAAAAAGCCTTCGTAATATTAGATTTATCGCTGAAAATTGAACCTGCTCATATTCATACATTTGCAATTTATACCAATATTTTAGTAAAAAATAATCAATACTCAAAGGCATTTGAATTCTTTCGTAAGGCACTGGAACATGAGCCAAATAATATAATTACATTAAATCAATATGCAAATCTACTTATAAAAAATGAGCGTTATGAAGAAGCATGTGAGATTTTGGAGCGCTCATTGGAAATTAATCTTAATAATGTCAGGACTCTGGATAAATACGGCATAGCTTTGCGTAGATGTACCGAGCAATTAATGAAAAATGAACAATATGAGAGAGCTTCTGAGAAATTCGATAAACTGATAAAAATTAAATCGAATGACATAATTATTCTCAATAATTATGCTAATGCTTTGGTGGGAACAAGAAGCTACGAGAAGGCTTTTGAAATCTTTGAACAATCGCTTCAGATTGACTGTGATAACGTAATTACTCTAAGTATGTATGGTAGAGCCTTAGCAAAAGCTGGGCAATATGAAACTGCTTTTAAGTTATTTAAGCAGTCATTAAAGCTTGAACCAAATAATGTTATCACTTTAACAAACTATGCAGAAGCTTTGGCGGCAACAGGTTATTTTATTCGCGCTACTGACTTCTTTAAAAGAATACTCAAAATGAAGGATAATGATGTTATTGCCCTAAATGGCTATGCAAGAGTTTTGACAAAATTAGAAAGATATGATAAAGCTATTGACATCTTCAAGAGATTGCGGATAATTGAGCCTCTAAACATTGAGACACTGACTAACTTCATAAATGTTTTGTTGATATCAGAACGATATCATGAAGCTTCACAAGCATTTGAGCATTTGTTGAGCATTGAATCAAATAATCTAAATGCTCTCAATAAGTATGGAGTGATATTAGTAGAGATAAGGAAATATGAAAGAGCTTGTGAAATATTTGAAAGATACTTAGGAATACAATCGAATAGCTACATTTCTTTCCGCTATGCGGAATCGCTAGAACAATTAGGTAGATTCCTAGAAGCAATATCTCAACTGGAAGCAGTTGAACTTGCTCAATTACCTCAGTATCATGCAAACATTATTCGATTAAACTTAGGAAGGCTTTACTACCGCATTAAACAATCAGAGAAAGGTAACGAATATTTCGAGGCAGCAATAGCTAATTCGGATGACAAGGACATAACTTTACTCTACAGTGCCAGAAGCATCCTTGCGAGTAATCCTCATAGCGAAAAAGCGGTTGAAATGTTACAACAAATTGCAGAAAACTCGCCCCGCTATGCACAGGCATTTGAGATGTTAACTCTCAATCTGAGTGAGGAAGACTACTTCGATATGGTTAAAAGTAATACGAAAACTGGGTTAAACGACACTGAAGTACTCAATCGGGCGATGTATCATAAGATCGCTAATGAGATTAGCATTCTCAAGGGAATTGCATATCGGATTTTGCGTCACTCCGAACAAGAAGATCCTCTATTAAGTGGCATTATTCAGGATATTGAGGATGTATTTGAAGAGGTAGATAGACGACGGGCAGCACAAAAGTCTGAAATTGAAACTATCCCTCACGATCACTATAGAAATATTTTGGCGGTGATTTCTAAAACAGCCCATGACATCTCGGATTTTGTCAATAATCAGCTTGCTATCATTGAGTCCAAAACTCGGCGGGCAATGCGGAAATTGCAACCCCATAATGCTCACTATAGCCAATTTGAGAAGTTACTGACGCAACTAGAATTAACCCAGACCGCTCTCAGCGATTTGAAAGCGATTAACGAAGGCATCACCATCAAGAATCATCGTTTTAAGGTGAAAAAGCTGTTTGAAAAGTGGGAAACGACTCCTAGAATCGATCAGGCTCAGATTGTTCTAGACATTCAAAACGGCGATTCTGAATTCAATGGCGATGAAGAAAAAATTAAGAGTGCCCTGAATGAACTGGTGGAAAATTCCCTGAAACACAATTCTGATCAGCAGAATCTAACAATTCGCATATCTTCCCAGGATGTCATCAATCCATTGGGAATCTGGGGAAGAACGATTCCTGGTGAGCAGAAATATTTGTTCATAGAATTTGCCGATAATGGTAAAGGAATTCCCGAAGATAGAAAGGACTGGATTTTTCAACCTCTGAAAACTACCTCTCAGGAAGGGAAGGGTAGTGGGTTAGGGTTATTCATTATCCGTAAAACCCTGAGCAAGATGAACGGATATATACGAGAAACCGGACGTAACGGAGCCAGGTTTGAAATTTATATTCCCTACACAAAAGAAGAGGTATAGTAGGCAAGATGCAAACGCAAGACGTTCATTTGTTAGTGGTGGAGGACAATCCTCGTTATTTGAGTGAATTGCTGGAGTGGCTGCAAGACTATGGGTATCAGGAGACTGAAACTGCAACGAGTGCTACCCAAGCGCAGGAAAAATTGCAAGTTCCCTTCGATGTAATTATTTCAGATATGCGAATGGAACAGGATGACAGTGGCTTTGCTATTGTGAATGAGGTAAAAGCACGAAACCTTTCTTCTGTAGTCATCATTCTGACGGCGAATGATACAGTCGGTGATTGCCGTACTGCATTTAAACGGGGAGTATGGGACTATATTTCCAAAAATATGCCAGGGAATGTTTATGATGTCCTGCATGAATCGATTCAAGATGCGATCACTTACTTCAATCTTTGGGGTAATGTTCAGAATGAGCAGTGGATTAACGAGAATCTGGAAACACTGGAACAAACTTATTTTGGTCAATATATTGCTGTGATTAACAAAACGGTCATTGATGCAGCAGATACAGAAGAAGCCTTAAAGCAACAGATTGAAGAACGACAACTACGCCGCTTTTTAACAACGATCCGAAAAATTGGTGATCTGCGTCCAATATCTGAGTTGATACAAATGCCCGAAAGCGATCGCTTGGAATATAAAAGTACCTTTCAGTGGGATGTTAAGCTCAATCGTGAGAATAAAGACTTAAGATTTAGCACTCTTAAGACAATTGTTGCATTTCTCAACTCTGAAGGGGGAACTTTAATTATTGGAGTTGAGGATAATGGTAATATTTTCGGATTAGAAAAGGATTTATCTTTATTAAAAAATGGAAATCTTGACAAGCTAGAGCGAACAGTTATTGATTCAGTTTGTAATCATATTGGTAATAATTTTACTCAGCAGATCAAAATTCGGTTTGAAAAAATTTATCGTGAAGATGATACAAATCGTGTTGATGGTAAAGATGTCTGTGCGATTGATGTGAAAAAATCTGTAAGAAAAGCTTGGCTACAGAGAACTGGAGAAAAGAAACTAGAATTTTACGTTCGGATGTCGAACAAGTCTGAACCCCTCGAAATTCCAGATATTTACAATCACCTTTAATACACAAATGCTCGGTCATACCTTGCTATTGAGTCAAAATATAAGCAGTGTAGTCTAACAATTCAATTCCCCAAACTTAGGACTCCACCACCCTTTTTGCGTACTGAAATAAGCTACATCTTTATGTTTGGTATCTTTACGAGATTGTGGATCACAACATCGCAACATTGTCTTACTCTGCCCTTCTTTGATATAACTGTACTCCTCTAAAGGTTTCTTACATACCGGGCAGGGATATGCCGTCATCTTTACGGGAGGCTTTTGTTGATTTTCAGCTTGGACTGTTTTAGCTTGTGGTGGCTGCCAAGTTTTGTTAAAGTCGCTCCAAAACAACACGACATTTTCACAGCCTTTTGTGCATTTAAGGAAATATTTCTTTTTAACTTTACTACTCGGAATTTTGGCGAGAAAATTTTTGCATTCAGGGCATCGCGTCTTGGAAGTTTCATATTTGCGCTCAGTTATCACATGAGCTTTACCTGTTGCGGAACTCGCGACTACAGTTTTAGCTTTTGAAAGTGCTGGTACAAAATAATTCTGATTCCAACTAGTTAAATAATGCTGCCAAGAGTTTTTTCCCTCAGAAATTGCATCAAGGGCATCTTCCATTTTTGCTGTGAATTCCGCCTCTAATAAATCCGGCAGTGCTTTGAGCAAAAACGCATCAACTTCTAACCCTAACGCTGTCGGTTGCAGATGGTCTTTTTTCAACTCAACATAATTTCGTTTTTTTAAGGTAGCAACAGTAGGAGCATAAGTACTTGGGCGACCAATTCCTTTACGTTCCATCAGTTGCACTAATTTGGGTTCGCTATAACGAGGTGGTGGCTGCGTCTGCTTTTGCTCATGTCCAGCATTCTCCAGCTTCAATGCTTGTCCCTGTTGTAATGAAGGTAAAATACTATCCTTACTAAGATTATTCCAGTACCGGGCATAACCGTAAAATTCAATTACTTGCCCTCTAGCTGACCACAGTAGAGAACCAGACTGAGTAATCACCAAAGTTTTACGCAATTGGGCAGCTTTACATTGAGAAGCAATTGACCGTTTCCAAATCATTACATACAGATTAAATTCATCATCAGGAAGCTCTAAGCGCAACTGAGTTGAGGGACGAAATACATCAGTTGGACGAATCGCTTCATGTGCTTCTTGAGCCGATTTGCTACTGCGATGTTTTGCAACTTGCTGCGGCACATTAGGCGGATCATTTTGCTCTAACCATTTACGGGCGCTGGCACAAAATTCTGGACTCAGCATTACTGAATCTGTTCGCATATATGTAATCAGCCCTGCCTCATAAAGCTTTTGGGCCACAATCATGGTTTTGTCGGGAGCAAACCTCAGCTTTGAACCGGCTGCTTGCTGAAGGCTGGAAGTTGTAAATGGTGGCGGTGGCTGGCGGTTAACGATTTTCCCTTCAAAATGAATCACCTGATGAGGATGTCGCTGTGCTTCTTCAACTAAACGTGTAGCCTCTGCTTCGGAAAGAACGCGCTTAGACTCCGGTGTTTCTGGACTATTACCTACTTTCGCGTCATCGTTAGTTTCAATTTCTTGGTCTGCCGCATCTTTTGCAGAATCGACCGTCCCTTTGTAAAAAGCCCGGAATCCTTCAGCATAATCTACCCAAACACTCCAGTAATCTTGGGGGACAAAAGCCAGAATTTCGTTTTCTCGCTGACAAATCAGGTGTAACGTCGCGCTTTGGACTCTGCCAACACTCTTAGCGCCGTTATTCAATGCCCAAACTAAAGGGCTACCTTTGTAACCTACCAGCTTATCTAGGCAATCTCGGCACAGCCCAGCACCGATTAAGTTTTGGTCTAGCTTTCTGGGATTAGCGATCGCACTCTGCACCGCCGATGCTGTAATCTCAGTATAAATTACTCGTTTCGGTTCCTTTAAACCCAGCGTTTCTTTGAGATGCCAAGCGATTGTCTCGCCTTCCCGGTCTGGGTCAGTTGCTAAGACAACTTCATCAACCTGCTTCACCGCAGACTTGAGTTTCTGAATTGTTTCCTTCGCTCGTTGGTCACGCGGGACGTAATTGCACCGAACATTACTGCCGTCCATGACGAAGCCCAAGGAATCGTCCCCTTCATTGCTGAGTTCGCGGATGTGGCCACAACTGGCTAGAACTTTCCAATCCGAACCCAAAATTTGGCTGAGTTTTTTGACTTTTCCGGGAGACTCTACTACAAGCAGGCGTTTGATCATAGCAACTGCCTTCTAGATTTTGAGTAATAAACTGGCAATTGCAATGAGCGATCGCCTCTTCTCGTCATGTGGATTTTCTAGAATACTGTACCAAAAAGCTTGGGTAATTGCTGAACTCAGTTTAGAGGTAAATCATCCCAGTGCGATGCCTGATTGCCGTTGCAACAGTTTTTGCAACAAAACCGCCAATCGTCCGGTGCAGGCGTTTATTATGCTGCATACCTTTATAACAGTACATCTGTACGAGTTAAAAAACAATCTTTTAATTTAGCATCTTCAACCAATTATTGCTACTCTTAAGGCAGTAAATTACTATTTATTCACAGATTTCTGTCTGAAGCCTAAACTTCATGCTATGCTTATTGAATTTAGTGTCGGTAACTACAGATCGTTTAAAGAGCAAGCCACCTTTAGTATGGTGGCAGCTAACCTTGTTGCAAAAGACAAAAAGCTTAATGAAAACAACGTTTTTGAAGTAGATAATGATTTAAAACTACTTAAAAGCGCCGCAATATATGGAGCAAATGGTAGTGGTAAAAGTAACCTAGCTACAGCTTTAAATTTCATGAGATGGTTCATGATTAATTCTTCTAAAGAGACTCAAAGCACGGAAAAAATAGGTGTTGACCGATTTAAACTCAGCACTGAAACCGAAGCTCAACCATCTTTTTTTGAAATAGTATTTTTAATGAATGACAAAAAATATAGATATGGATTCGAGGCAACTCGTGACAAAGTTGTTTCTGAATGGTTATTTTATGTTCCTAAATCAAAAGAAACTAAACTTTTTGAGCGCAAACTGGGCAAAATCAGTGTTTCAAAAACATATAAAGCTGATGGTATTCAGCAGAAGACAAGACACAATGCTCTCTTCTTATCTGTATCTGCTCAATTTAATGTCCAGATTGCAGAGAAAATCTTAGATTGGCTGACAAACAGAGTCAAAATTACCTCAGGTTTAAATGATAGTGGCTATCTAGGATACACAGTTAGTTGTTTAATGAATAATAAACATAAAGATGAAATTTTTCAGTTGCTCAAAAAATTAGATTTAGGGTTTGGCGATGTCAAAGTAGAGGAAAGTGAAATTACTGCTGATTCTTTTTCTAGAGAATTGCCAGATGAAATAAAGAACTATATTCTAAAAAATGGTAGCAGAAAAGTAATATCAGTTCAAACTATGCACCAAAAATTTGATGGTGAAGGAAATCCTGTATCTACAGAGATATTTGATTTAGAAGAGCAAGAATCTGAAGGAACTCAAAAAGTCTTTGCTTTAGCAGGGCCTCTTATTGATACACTAACAAATGGTAAAGTTTTAATCATTGATGAGTTTGATGCTAGAATTCATCCTTTGATCAGCCGTGCAATTGTTGAATTATTTAATTCTAATGAAACTAATCCAAATAATGCTCAGTTAATATTCATGACTCACGATACAAATTTGCTTAACAATAAGCTTTTTCGTAGGGATCAGATTTGGTTTACTGAAAAGAATAGATATGGTGCAACAGATTTGTACTCTTTAGCAGAATACAAGATACCTGACGATGCACCATTTGAGAGTGATTATATTCAAGGTAGATATGGCGCAATTCCGTATATCGGCAATTTGAATCATCTAATCGACTCTCATGCCTAGAACAAAAGCAAACTCTCGTGGATATTCACCGAGAAAAGTTAATACTAGGGAAGTCAAGCAGAGATTCTTAATCGTATGTGAAGGAGCTAAAACCGAACCTAACTACTTTAGATGTTTTCGTGTTCCTAAGAATGTCGTTAAAATAGACGTGCAGGGTTTAGGAGAGAATCCCAGCAAACTAGTTCAAAGTGCAAAGGAACTTAAAAATCAAGAAGATTATGATCAGGTTTGGTGTGTTTTTGATCGTGATTCTTGGACTAAAGAAGATTTTAATAACGCTATTAAAAATGCTAAAGAGGAAGGGTTTAAAGTAGCTTACTCTAATGAATCATTTGAATTATGGTATGTTCTGCATTTTGAATTTATGAATACTCGTATTCCTCGAAGTGATTATCTAAGGAAGTTAACTAATTTATTTGGTCGAACATATCAGAAGAATAGCGAAACGATTTATGATGAGCTATTTGAGAAGCAAGCTATTGCTATTAAAAATGCGGAAAATCTCCTGAAACAATATGCTCCTCACATTCCAGCCAAAGATAATCCATCAACAACGGTGCATTTATTAGTGCAGGAACTCAACAAGTTTATTCTGTAAAGAGACTCTGAGTAGCTAGACAACTTTACGCCCACTGAGAACAGGAAGGGCAGATGCTATGGCTACGATGTAACCTCTACTTGATGAGTTTCCACAGTGAACGGTAAACCAAGTTCTCCAGGAACTTTAATGCAAGCTGCGATCGCAAACCTGCATTGTTATTCTACAACTTTGCTTTGTATACGGCTGGAGTAGGTATTTACGAACGGTTAATCTTAAATTAAAGGGTAAAAAACCCAGCTTCTTTATAAAAACCAGGTTTTTAAATAATTGAATTTATTTTTGGGCAGTACAACAGGGCAATAAAGGCTTGTTTACAACTTCTTTAATGTCTACTGAATTTAAAAAATCTTCCCAATATTTCTGAACTTCAGGGTCGTTAGGACGCTGGCGGCGTAAATTAGCTAAAGTTCTCAGAGCATCTTCCCAAAATCCGGCTGTGGCGAATAAAACTGCCCGATCTAAGTCTGTGTTTGGTTGGTTTAGCTGAAGAGATAGGTTTTCATCTTGCGATCGCACGATTGTACCTTCTACATAAGAGTCTTTATCGCGGTTATTAGGATCGCAAATCATTGAAAAAGTCCAATTGTACTCTTTACCGATTTGTAGAGATGGCTGATCGACAGGTACATTTACGCTAACAATACCATTCTGTCCAACAGGTTTGAAAGTTCCCTTATACAATGGGTCAATGCTATCACCATCCCGTAAAACAAATTCTAGTGCTTGCACTGTTGTAGAGGTTTGAGGAACGTAGAAAAAGAATGTGGGACGTTCTGCTGTGGTTCGTTGAGCTTCCTTATCTGTCGGTGTCAGGGGAATAATATATTGTCCAGTTTGAAAGCAACTTCCCCGTGTTCCTGCTGACCTTACTCTACCAGGTCTACCTGGGACAAAGGCAATACGATTTCTACCGCGTTGAATGTAACTTGTAACATTTCTAATTGCAGAAGTAGCATATCTATCTCCAGGACGTAGCCGCTCTGCTTGCTGAAAATTCAATAAAGCTTTTCTATAGTTTCTCCGTTTGGTTTCGTTATAACCAAGCTGCATATATTGGGTGTAAGCAGATTTTGCTTGTGCTAGTTGGTAAACTGACTCTGTTGCCAAAACCTGAGTAATGCTTGCAGGCTCGAAGGGCAGAAATGCTAAAGCAGCAAGCAGATAACTTGCCCAAAATCTATATTTCATGATGTTTATGTTTACTTGTAGTACATTATTTGGGTATATATAATACAATAGCCTAAGCTTTACAGTGACAAGACTTTATGTGTGCTACTTTCTGGGAAGGCTGAGGTAGTATTGTAATTTTTTTTCACAACAAAATTCCCAACTTTTTTCAGAAGTTGGGAATCTTAAACTTTGGATTTTCAATAGTCTAAAGTTGATAGACTATTAGCTTTTGCCTATTCCTTAATAGACATCTAGTGAAATTAAAGATGCGCTATCCAGAACCCTTGTAGAGAGGTAGCACTGCTACCCCTCTACATTTTTTCACTCTTATGCCTAATGAGGTACAGCCAATTGTTCATCGGCTACCTGAACATGATCGGTAACAATTTTGCGGAATACATCACCTTCAATTGTTTCTTGTTCTACTAGCAAATCTACTAAACGTTCCAAAACTACGCGGTTTTCTTCCAACAGTTCTTTGGCCTTAATGTAGGAATTGCTAACAATTTCGCGCACTTGTGAATCAATTTTGGCAGCAATTTCCTCAGAATAGTCTGATTTATTCATCCAGTCGCGTCCTAAAAATACCTCTCCACTCTGATTTTCCAAGGACAACGGGCCTAATTCTGACATCCCGAAGCGTGTCACCATCTGCCGCGCCATTCCTGTCACGTGTTGCAAGTCATTGCTTGCACCTGTGGTCACTTCTGGCTTCCCAAAAACGATTTCCTCGGCAGCGCGACCACCCAAAGTAGCAGTAATTCGGGATTTAAGTTGAGAACGAGAAATTAACCCCTGTTCTTCGTTGGGAGTAAACCAAGTTAATCCCAGTGCTTGTCCCCGTGGAATTAATGTAACTTTCTGCACAGGATCGTGGTCTTTGAGCAATGTGCCTACTAAAGCGTGTCCAACTTCGTGATAGGCAATCAAGCGCTTGCTCTTGCTGTCTACTAAGGCGGTACCTTCCATACCTGCAACAACTCGGTCTACAGCAGCATCAATTTCTAAAAGGGTGACGGCTTCTTTACGTCTTCTAGCCGTGAGAATAGCGGCTTCGTTGAGTAAGTTAGCTAAGTCTGCACCAGTAAAACCAGGAGTGCGGCGAGCGATCGCTTCTAATGATACGCTAGGATCGATTTTCTTATTCCGCGCGTGGACTTGCAAAATTTCTAGTCGCCCTTTGAGATCGGGTGGATCGACCATCACTTGTCTGTCAAAGCGTCCCGGTCTGAGCAATGCTGTATCTAAAACATCTGGGCGGTTTGTGGCAGCAATAATAATGATGCCTGTGTTACCTTCAAAACCATCCATTTCGGTGAGCAGTTGGTTGAGGGTTTGTTCGCGCTCGTCATTACCGCCACCGATACCAGCACCCCGTTGTCTACCTACTGCGTCAATTTCATCGATAAATATTAGACAAGGGGCATTATCTTTGGCTTTTTTGAAAAGGTCGCGCACGCGAGATGCACCCACACCTACGAACATTTCCACAAATTCTGAACCGGAAATACTGAAGAATGGAACACCTGCTTCACCTGCTATCGCTTTTGCTAGTAAAGTTTTACCAGTACCAGGAGGGCCAATTAAAAGTACTCCTTTGGGAATCCGTGCGCCTACAGCAGTAAATCTTTCCGGCTGTTTCAGGAAAGTCACAACTTCTTCGAGTTCTTCTTTAGCTTCTTCAACCCCGGCAACATCTTCAAATTTCACTCCAGTTTTTGCCTCCATTTGGAAGCGAGCTTTGGATTTGCCGAAATTCATCGCTTGGCTAGAAGCATTAGTAGAGCGCCGGAGGAACAACAGCATTAAAGCTACTAGTGGCAAAATCCACATCAAGTTGATCAACAGCCCAACAGCAGCTCGACTGTTCGCAGAGGAAACTTCGCCAAAATCAACATTCTTATCTTTGAGAATGTTGATTAACTCTGTGTTTTGCGCCAAAAGTCTCACCTGTTGCGGTGGTGTATTCTCCTTTTGTCCCTTGAGATAAACCTTTGCTAGCTGTTCGGTTTCGTCAAGCTCTACTTTCTCGACTTCTCCCGCCTTTACTTTCTTGATCAAGTCACCATAATTTAGCGAGGCGGTTTCTGCCTTTTGTGCCATGACAGGAGTACTTCCGAAAATTCCTGGCAACATAATCAAACTAGCAGCAATCGCACCAACCCAAGCAACGCGCTTTGAGGACTGCCTTTTTATCAATGCTTTTTTTCCCGAATTTGTCATAATAATTACCCTTTGTCTGCTGGCACAAGTTAAGCGCTGGTTTTATGCCTATTCTTCTATCAAAAATTGTAATAACTGGAAATTACACTTTTCTTATCTAGTCTAACTTCCTCACAAAAGCATTCCCAAGTTTCTTCAGGCTATTACATAAAGTTGAGCGACGGTTATCTAGTATGCAGCTGTTAAGACTGGGGATTGGGCACAAGAGGCAGAGGGGCAGAGGGAAAAGACTTCTCCTCGGTAACAGAGCGTTGGTCATTGAGCGTAGCCGAAATGAGCCGAAGTGCTGCTTCCCTGCTTCCCTGCTTCCCCA
Source organism: Nostocales cyanobacterium LEGE 12452 (assembly GCA_015206945.1). Taxonomy (GTDB): domain Bacteria; phylum Cyanobacteriota; class Cyanobacteriia; order Cyanobacteriales; family Nostocaceae; genus Nostoc. Next base: position 21,758 of record JADEXV010000105.1, read on the forward strand.
ATCCCCAATTTCCATGTAGATATTAATTTGACACATTCCAGCACAAATCGCTAAGATAAACATAGTCATAACGATTCCGCTTTTTAAGAAATCTGACGATAGTAGCTAGTTAATAGTTTATGGGTTAATTATGGTGAAAATTATTGGCATTGGTGGTAGTTTAAGACCCAACTCTTATACCCAGCTGGCTTTAGAAGTCGCAGCGCAAAGGGTTGAAGCTGTAGGCGCAGAGGTAGAAATTCTCGATTTACGGCAGTTGAAGCTACCATTTTGCACTGGCGCAAAGGAGTATCCAGAGTATCCAGATGTTCAGCGGTTGCAAGAAACAGTTAGTCAGGCTGATGGGTTAATTTTAGCGACACCTGAGTATCATGGTGGCGTTAGTGGTGTCCTGAAAAATGCTCTGGACTTAATGAGCTTTGATCAACTATCTGATAAAGTAGCAGGATTTATTAGTGTTTTGGGTGGTCAGTCTAATAGCAACGCTCTAAACGAACTACGGTTAATTACCAGATGGGTGCATTGTTGGTCTATACCTGAACAAATTGCGATCGGACAAGCTTGGGGTGCGTTCAGTCCTGAAGGCAAACTAGTAGATGAGAAACTCTCTCAAAGATTCGATCAATTTGCTCAAAGTTTAGTTGATAACACTCGCAAGCTGCGGGGCGTAAATTAATTGTAGGGTGGGTCTAGTTTTGCCCACCCTCCAAACTCAAAACTTAATGATGGTGGTGGTGATGATGGTGATCCCCTGCGAGTTGAGGATTAACTGCCAAACTTTGTTCTGATAACAACTCTGCTATATGAGTATCACCCCATTGCGCCACCATTGCCAAGAATTCTGGATGGTCGTTGACGCAAGCCATTTGCACGTAGTTCGTGCCAGGGTGCTGTTTCTCTAAAGCATGGATGATATGGTGTACATCCAATAGAGTTTCGTGGTTTTCTGTGGCAAAGCCAATTGGCATAAAAATTACCACTTTTGCACCCAATTGAATCAGGTTATTTGCCGCTTGCTCGGCATTTGGCTGCGTCCAATCAATTAAGGGTGTGTCATGATTGAGCCAACCCACGGAGATTAAGGGATATCGGTTAATCAACTTATCCCGAACTAAATCGTACATTGCTTCACTTTCGGCAATCCCAGAAGTAAAACCTTTAGCTTTGTGGGGACAGCCGTGATTCATTAGTACAATGCCGATTTGAGAAGGTAGATAAGCACCTGCTAACTCAGCAATTTTCTCTTCAACCAGATGAGCCATTAAATCGATGTAAGCTGGTTCGTTGAAGAAAGAAGGAATATAGCGCTGTGCTTTAACCCAGTGTTCTTCACCGTCAGCCAACTCAACGAGAGCATTGTTAACTTGCTCGATCGCAATCCCACTAGTAAAGATAGAATCAACAACCAGCAGTGGGTAAATTAGCAGCTTCTCAAAGCCTTGGTTTTTGATTTCTGCCAAGACTTGATTGGGTAGAAAAGGGGCACAGAAGTTGAAAGCCTTGAAAACTTGAACCTTATCGCCCCATTTTTCTTGTAAATTCTTCTCGATCCCAGCCCGCTGCTGTTCAAAGATGGCATTGTGTGGAGAGATAAAATCGTGGTGTGTGTGTCCCCACTCATGGCGGTCAAATAGCGCCAAAAGCTTTGCCAGAGGCGGATAAATCCAGGTTGGGACTGGTGCAAATTTTGCTGTCAGTAGATTTAAAGCCTGTTCGTTATAGTTGGCGAAATCTTCGTAGCTTTCGACTTCGCCGTAGCCCATGAGCAATACGGCTACACGGTCTTTACCTGATAGATGCTCGTGAGTGTGTTGTACTTTTTCCGGCGTGGCAACCACAATGAGTTCCTCAATATAACCAAAGTGCAGAGAGATTTGGAGTTAGAGAATAGTTTGCACTTTTTCCCTACTAGTAACTTATTATCCCATCCAGGGGGATAAGATAGGTGGCAAAATCAAAAGAATACATCAAAAGACATACTTTGATTATTACTGTATAGATAAAAACACTTTAACTAAATGTGCTTTAAGTCGGCAGCTATCCAAGCTTGTCAAGCTTCCCCAGACATTAAGACGGACTTACGCACGAGTTACAGAATAGCGTACTCGCCGCAGTCTATCACAGAGGCACAGAGGACACGCAGAAATTGACAATGCACATCTGCGTGCCCATACGATGGGATGTTTTTTCACTGGAAGTCCCTAAACGGCATCTTTTGAAGGGTAATTTAGGAGGATCTAAAAAGTTACTAGGCTAAACCAGTAGTTAAAAAACACGCCCTAACAGTCTAATTGCTATAGGAATCATATTTGATTTCTGAAAAAGACTAGGAGATAATACGGAGACAGAGTTTTGTCTAACAGCGAACAATGATAAACCAGCATCTACAAGCTAAAATTGGGGAACTACAAGAATTTATAGACTGTCGGCCAGATGCGCGTGAGGTCAGGAAAGCAT
>JADEXV010000003.1 GCA_015206945.1 Nostocales cyanobacterium LEGE 12452
CCTTAACACCCAAACCCCAACACCCAGCCCCCAGCTGACGAAAGCAAGCGAGTCTTACCTTTAACAATGGCTTCTGGTTTAAAATCTTCCACACTGGAACTCCTAAAGCGCTTTAACCGAGCGTTTCCCCAGTTTTATGAGCAATTCGTTAGTAGTGAAATTCAACTGCAAAATTTGCGGTTAGCCTATCGTCTCTATAAAACTAGACGCGCTGTTATTGAGCTGAAACCGGAAGGTAGCAAAAGTGCCCTGCATTTTGCTTACCGCAACCAGTCTTTTCTCCTCAGCGATATTTTTGGTGTACTAGCAGCTTATGGGTTGACTATCCACGGTTTAAGTCTATACGGTCAAATCCGTCCGCCAATGTTAGTTTTTATCAAGCTGTTGGTATCTCGTGGTAGTAAAGCCTTGACCGAGAAAACCGCAGAAAATGTTTGTCGCGCCATTCGCGAGGCTTTAGGAGGTCGGTTTGAGGTAGAAGAGATGCTGGCAGTAGAATTTAATCTTGACACTGGCTTAGAGCAGGTACAAACTGAATTCTATGTAGATCCGGTATTTCATCTCCCTGCCTTAGTGATTGAAGCTGATAATCAACCAGGATTATTCTACAAAGTGATGTATGCTATCTGGCAGGAAGACCTTCTGGTAGTCAATGCGAATTTACTGGTTTGGCGCGGACGTACACGGCTAATTCTCTACTTGTTAGGGCCGAATGAAAGCCTCATTCCTGAATATCTGGGTCACAAAATTGCTGAAGGAGTGCGACAGAGGTTGCTGGGTAAATAAAAAAAGTGAGAAGTTATAAGTTATGAGCTATGAGTTATGAGTTAAAAATTCCTCACTCCTAACTTCTAACTCTTTCCACTTTAGTATTTAGTATTTAGTCGCACCCGTCCTTAAGGGTACGATACAAGTATGGCAACTATCGAAATCTTGGGCGTTCCACACGCATACGAGCTAACGGCTCCCACTTCCTGCCCCCATGCTTTAGTATTTATCCACGGTTGGCTCAATAGCCGTGGATATTGGCAACCTGTGATTTCCCGCCTATCAGATGATTTGCAGTGCCTGTCCTATGATTTGCGGGGTTTTGGTGAATCCCAATCCCAGGTAAAAACCGATTTTAGTCGATCGCAAACGTCTTTGAGTCTGACACCCATCTCCAGTAGTACGGCTGACTCATCTTTCGATTCTCTTTATACTCCTGCTGCGTATACTCAGGATTTAGCAGCTCTCCTGAAACAGCTAAATATTACGAGTGCTTGGCTAATTGGTCACTCATTAGGCGGGACGATCGCTCTTTGGGGAGCAGATCAAATGCCTGAGTGTGTTAAGGGAGTTATCTGTATCAACGCTGGCGGTGGTATTTACCTCAAAGAAGCCTTTGAGCAGTTTCGCTCGGCGGGTCAGAAATTTTTGCAACTTCGTCCGCGCTGGCTGTCTCAAGTGCCTTTGATTGATTTGCTGTTTACCAGAGCTAGTGTAGTTCGTCCTTTAGAGCGCTATTGGGCACGTCAGCGAGTAATAGATTTCGTTGTGGCTGACCCAGAAGCGGCTCTGGGAACTTTGTTAGACTCCACGACTGAAGAAGAAATTAATCGTTTACCTGAGCTAGTATCCCAACTTAAGCAGCCAGTTTATTTTTTGGCTGGTGCGGAAGACAAGGTTATGGAACCCAAGTATGTGCGCCATTTAGCCAGCTTTCACAGACTTTTTCAGTATTGTGGTGACAATGTTCTGGAAATTCCTAATTGCGGACACCTGGCTATGTTGGAACAGCCGGATGCAGTGGCAGATCACATCCGGGCGATAGTCAATAGTTATAGGGTATAGGGCAAAACAGTTCCGAGTTCCGAGTTCCGAGTGCTGAGTAAAGAAGTGAGATTCCCCACTCAGCACCGACTAAACCTTAGCTATCCGCTAAAAGCACTCCTGAAGGGCGTTGGGCATTGGTGATTACAAATGACAAATGACCAATGACCAATGACAAATGATAATGACTACTCAATAGGTTGATACAACTTCATTACCTGAGTAAGCCCTAACCTAGACTCAACGCCTAGTGTCAGGGGAGACGTATGACCACGGGATAGATGGTCAGCAGCGGCACAGCCAATCATGGCAGCGTTATCTGTACAGAATTTTAGAGGTGGGAAGAGGACGCGTAGGTTATGTTTAACGGCGGCGGCTTGGAGGTTTTTTCTCAACCCGCTATTAGCTGCTACACCGCCACCAATGGCAATTGTATCTAGACCATAGTCAAGGGCACAGGCGATCGCTCTTTTGGTTAGCGATCGCGCTACCGCATCCTGAAAGCTAGCTGCTACATCTGCCACTGGTACTTGTCCACTATCTTTCTCTAACTGCTGCACTAAACGTAATACAGCCGTTTTTAACCCACTAAAACTCGCATCATAACGATGAAACCCTCCACCGGGTAGAGAAACTCTTCCTTCCGGTAAAGCAAAGGCTTGAGGATTTCCCTCTTGTGCCAACTTGTCAATTACTGGCCCACCCGGATAACCCAACTTTAACAATCGCGCCACTTTATCAAAGGCTTCACCCGCAGCATCATCACGGGTTTGTCCCAAAGTTTCGTAGATACCACAATCTTTGACATAAATCAAGCTTGTATGTCCGCCTGAAACCAGTAAGCTAAGAAAAGGGGGATTTAAAGTTGATTCGCTCAAGTAAGTTGCGTAAATGTGACCTTCGAGGTGATGAACTCCCAAAAATGGCTTTTTGTGTACCATTGCCAAGGTTTTGGCAGCAGTTAACCCCACCAATAGCGCTCCTACAAGTCCAGGGGCACAGGTGGCAGCAATTGCGTCAATTTGTCCCCAATCTAGTTGGGCTTGCTCTAAGGCTTGTGCGATCGCAACATTTATCGTTTCCAGGTGCTGGCGAGAGGCGACTTCTGGCACTACTCCGCCATACTGCTGATGGACTGGAATTTGTGAGGCTACAATACTGCTGCAAACTTTACGATTGTTAACAATTGCGACGGCTGTTTCATCACAACTGGTTTCTATTGCTAAAACGGTTGTCATTGGGAGTGCTGAGTGCTGAGTGCTGAGTGCTGAGTCCTGAGTCCTGAGTCCTGAGTCCTGAATAGTGGAGAGAAAATCTTGCTTCTTTACTACCCTACAACAACAATTCTTATACTCAGCACTCGGAACTCAGCACTCAGCACTAATTTTGGTTGAGAAGCTTTAACTTTTATTTACTTAAACTTTACTCGGTTCCCACCCAAGAGTATGATGACTTCCTAGTTATGCAAAAAAACAACTGTACAAGCCGCTTCGTTTTGTACAAAAAACTTCTTGTTTTGTAATAAAAGGAAACAACTCTATGCGACGATTGTTTGCTTTGATGTTAGCGATTAGTCTTTGGTTCAACTTTGCCCCCCCAGCACAAGCTTTAGGGGCTAATTTGACACCGTGCAAAGACAATCCCGCTTTTCAACAGCTAGCTGCTAATGCCCGTAATACCACCGCTGATCCCGAATCTGGGAGAAAGCGGTTTGAGCGTTATTCTCAGGCGCTGTGCGGTCCTGAAGGATATCCTCACTTGATTGTTGATGGTCGTCTAGATCGTGCTGGTGACTTTCTGATCCCCAGCATTTTGTTTCTATATATTGCTGGTTGGATTGGCTGGGTAGGTCGTGCCTATCTGCAAGCGGTCAAAAAAGACCCCAACACTGAACTAAAAGAAATCCAAATCGATCTTGGTTTGGCACTACCCATAATAGCGTCAGGTTTTACTTGGCCAGTAGCAGCAGTCCAAGAACTTCTGTCTGGAAAATTAGCAGCCAAAGATACAGAAATCCCCATTTCTCCACGCTAAATCAGCTTAACTAATTCATTCGTTTTGGAGACTAAATTCATGGCAGACAAAGGCGACCAATCAGCTTATTTGATTAAATTCATTACCACTGCACCTGTAGCAGCTACCATCTGGCTGACCATCACAGCAGGTATCTTGATTGAATTCAACCGCTTTTTCCCCGACCTACTTTTCCACCCGCTGCCATAAGTGTCAAATGGAATTTAAGACAGTTGAATCAATGTCTTATTTTTTGCTTAATATTGTGTAGTTGATGTATTCAGCTTAGTTAAGCAGAATTATCACTAAAATAGCCAGCAAAAATAGTTTTTTGAAACTCGTGATACTGTTTACAGTTCGCGAGTTTCACAGTTTTAAAATAAGCTAAATTAATTTTTCTAAACTTCCTAAACAAAATGCTTCTTTAGCCACAATTATTATTAATATAAAAATGCCACCATTTTAATTTTAGAGGCGAACATAAAATATGGCACAAGCAGTAGATGCATCAAAGAATCTTCCCAGCGATCCTAGAAATCGGGAAGTTGTTTTTCCCGCATTTGGCGATCCACAGATAGGCAACCTAGAAACCCCGGTTAATTCTTCTCCCTTGGTCAAGGGGTTTATTAATAATTTGCCTGCTTATCGCCCAGGTCTGGCTCCTGCTAGACGCGGTTTAGAAGTTGGTATGGCTCATGGTTACTGGCTATTTGGCCCCTTTGCCAAATTAGGTCCACTGCGGGACACCGATAATGCTAACTTAGCTGGGTTACTGTCAGCCATTGGCTTGGTTGTAGTTCTCACAGGCGCTCTATCGCTGTATGCAAATAGCAATCCACCCAAAGCACTTCCTAGTGTTACCGTACCCAAGCCTCCAGCAGATGCTTTTAACTCTAAAGAAAGCTGGAACAACTTTGGCAGTTCTTTCTTGATTGGTGGTATTGGTGGTGCAGTAGTTGCTTACTTTTTGACTAGTAATTTGGCACTAATTCAAGGTCTATTTGGTTAATTACTAGGAGTTAGGAGTTAGGAGTTAGGAGTTTAAATTCATAACTTCTAACTCTTAACTCCTAATTTATTTAAACAAAACAGCTTCAATATCATTTAAAGCAGTTTCAAAATCGTCATTAACGATTCTAAGATCAAATTCATCTGCGGCTTGAATTTCTTCTTGGGCACGGAGCAGACGACGGGCGATCGCTTCTTCAGAATCTTGGGCACGAGAGCGTATTCGTTTCTCTAATTCATCAAAGGAAGGCGGTAAAATAAAAATGCTGAGGGCACTGGGGAAGGAAGCACGAATTTGTCTTGCTCCTTCTAGTTCAATTTCCAGCACCACCAACTTACCAGCATGAATTTGGTTAAGTACAGCTTCACGGGGGGTGCCGTAATAGTTACCAGCAAATTCTGCCCATTCTAAAAATTCACCTTCAGCAACTAATTGCTCAAACTTACTGCGGCTGATAAAGTAATAACTTTTGCCATCGATTTCCCCTGGACGGGGAGAACGAGTTGTGACGGATACGGAATAATAGAGTTCTGGATGACGCTCTAGGAGCGATCGCATTAAAGTGCCTTTACCGACCCCACTGGGGCCAGTTAAAACAATTAACCTGCCTAAATGTAAGCATTCTTCGGTAGTTGCACTACTCTGGATGGGTAAAACTGGCATCATCCCTTCAACCTGTGAATCAATCAATACATATTATTCATTAGTCTTGTGTTCCTGGTCTAGTCCACTAGTAACTAAAGAATTTGTAGCAGGAGTGACAGAAAATTTGTCTAATTCACATGGTACTACCGATACGGTGCAAAGAGGAGTGGGAAAAACCCACTGCTGTCAATTATCTACAGTTTGATGTTCGCGAGAAATCACAAAGCGATTCGCTACCGTTTCCGGCTGAATTGCTGACAGAATTACGTGGCTGGAATCGGTGATAATTACAGCCCTAGTCCGACGACCGTAAGTTGCATCAATCAGTTGACCTCTGTCCCGTGCATCGGTAATAATCCGCTTAATCGGGGCAGACTCTGGACTGACAATGGCAACTACTCGGTTGGCAGACACGATGTTACCAAAGCCGATGTTGATTAACTGAATGTCCATAAAAAAAAACTGACGCTAAACGCGGTTTGATAAAGCTTGAAATAAACTTCTTTCCATGTTATCGCCAAAAAACGGGAGTTACAACGCTTAAATTCAAGCCAATCTGTGTTTTTAAATAGTGTCTGCTTCTTTTAGCTATTTATTAGCTATTTTTCCTAAAAATATTCCTAAAGATACAGGCAAAATCATACTGATACAAGCTAATTAGGTGATGTATCTTCATCAAAGGAATTAGTAGCTAAAGGCGAATTCAAAATTAATAATGAAACTTGCGGACTTGCTAACAAAATTCAAAATGAATACATTGCAAGGATTTTACTGATTTTAATTGGGTGGTTGATTTACGCTATGCTAGAAAAAGTTAGCTTATCTTTAACCAGGGGCTATGCCACGCAAGAGCATTTCAAAGGAAGTAAATAAATTTCGATCTGGTGTTTTTGTTCATTACCCAATATTTCAATCTCCTCAATCAAATAATCCCAATCAAAATGCTCTAAATCTGGTTCTTGCAATTATTTCAATGTAGTTTATAACCACAAGTTATAATCCTATTTATAGAAAATTTGAGTGAGTATTTTTAGACATTACTTAATATTCTTCTAATTGGCGAAGATTAGGAATTAGGTTTTATTGACGTAAACTTCCAGCTTCACAATCGCGCAACCATGCTTTAATTCCTTGGGCAACTGTACCGTTACTACTATTGCGTGGTGGAGATAGTGGCTGCTGTTGTGAATGGGAACCAGCTTGAGAAAACATCATCACTAGTTGCCAACCACTTTGAGTTTTAGTCAATAATAACCAGTGAAATTGTTGTAATTCTACAACTTTCTTACCTATGTACTGCCGCTCCAAGGTAGTAAAAAAAACTTGCTCAATTCCTGATGCAGCACTTTTAGACGCATCTGCACTATATTCTTCAAGGTTAAGGGGCAGAGGAGTAAACTCAGGTTTTCCTGCCACAAGCATATAGCTGTAAACCTCACTGCTTCTACTGAGGCGGCGGGCACGTTGACTAGCGCGATTGGTATAACTAGGTAATTTTTGCAGTAGCTGTATAGTTAATGTTTCTAAATTTTGCTCAGAACACAAAGACCTTTCGCCACTGTTGACATTTTCCCTTTCTGCTAGCACCGAGGGTTTAGGGGTGGGGTTTATCGAGTAGGCTGGGTAAATAAAGCTATTTGATACTACAACCCAGAAGCCACAAGCTAAAAGCCAACTATAATTTTTCTGACTGAGCGAAGAGGCAAGATTGTTCTCCCCTACACCCTGCACTCTGAGTGCCTCACTAACTCTTAGCTTCATGCCACCGTGGTTAACTCCTCAGAAATCCTCTTCCAGGCTAACTCAGGCTCAGTAGCAGCAGTGATGGGACGACCAATCACGAGATAATCTGCACCGGCTTTAATGGCTTGGGCTGGAGTGAGCGATCGCTTTTGATCGCCTTTATCTGCCCAAGTTGGTCTAACTCCCGGACAAACTAGCAAAAAGTCATTTCCACAAGTTTGTCGTAGCTGTGCCACCTCTTGAGGCGAACAAACTACCCCATCTAAACCAGATTCCTGAGCCAGCAAAGCCATTTCTAGAGCATATTCTGGCAATTCTAGGGGGATTTTTAAATCAAATGCCAACTGCCGAGCAGAAATGCTCGTTAGTAGAGTAATCGCAATTAACTTTGGTGGTTGTACACCTGCTTTTGCAGCCCCTTCCTGGGCCGCCTCAGTTGCGGCTTTCAGGGCATCTCTACCAGCAGTAGCATGAATTGTCAGTAAATCCACTCCATATCTAGCTGCACTCCGGCAAGCACCAGCAACGGTATTAGGGATATCATCAAACTTTAAATCCAAAAAAATGCGCTTTTGCCGAGACTTTAACTCTTCCAGAATTTTCGGGCCAGTGCTGGTAAACAACTCTAAACCGACTTTCCAGAAACTAACTTGCGGTAGCCGATCTATAAGAGCGATCGCACTTTGTTCATCCGGGACATCCAAAGCCACAATAACTCGTTGTTCTACCTGTTCCCTATTCCCCATTCCCCACTCCCCATTTAAGGTACTAAGCGCACAAACTTATTTTTCCCGACTTGTAAAACTTTACCTTGTAATTCACCAGGAGCACCGAAAGTGGTATCAGCATCAGTGATGCGATCGCCATCTAAACGCACGCCACCCTCTTGAATTTTCCGCTTTCCTTCGCCTGTACTTTTGCACAAGCCAGTGACATTGAGAATATACGCTAACTTAGTAGGGAACTGCTGCACGCCAGCTAGAGAGAATTCTGGAACTGCACCTTCCTTACCGCCGCTTTGGGCTGCTTCTTTCGCCTCTTGGGCTGCTTGTTCGCCGTGGTATTGTTTGACAACTTCCCATGCTAAAAGTGTTTGGCGATCGCGAGGATTTTCTGGCAGTTTATCCAAAGGTAAATCCGTCAACAGTTCAAAATACTGTTCTAGGAGATTATCGGGAACTCCTTGCAACTTTTGATACTTTTGTCCTGGGTGTTCTGACAATCCGATATAATTACCTAAAGACTTAGACATTTTTTGCACGCCATCCGTGCCAATCAAAATTGGCAGCAGCATACCAAATTGGGGTTTTTGACCAAAATGGCGCTGCAAATCTCTGCCTACAGCAATATTAAATTTCTGATCGGTGCCACCTAATTCCACATCTGCCTCAACTGCAACCGAATCAAAACCTTGCATTAACGGGTACAGGAACTCATGGATAAAAATCGGATTCTCTTTTTTATAGCGATCGGCAAATCCTTCTTTCGCTAACATCTGCCCCACCGTCATCGTGGAGAGTAACTCCAAAATTTTCTCTAAGTTGAGCTTAGAGAGCCATTCGGAGTTATAGCGCACCTCTAACCTTCCTGGTGTGTCAAAATCCAAGATAGGACGTACTTGATCTAAATAAGTCTGAGCATTTTGAGCTACATCTGCTTCTGTAAGCTGACGACGCACTTCAGATTTACCAGTTGGATCGCCAATACGCGCTGTGAAATCACCAATAATTAAAACTGCTGTATGACCTGCATCTTGAAATCCTCGCAGTTTTCGTACTGGTATGCTATGACCTAGATGAATATCAGTACCAGTAGGGTCAATCCCCAATTTGACCCTCAAGGGTTGGTTCGTAGTTAGTAAGAGCCTTTCTAAACTTTCGCTGTTAACATCAACTGATTGTGGGAATACTTCTACTACACCACGACGCAACCAAGCAAAATCTGGCGTCATGCTAAGAGATTCATTATTACCTATGTTTTGCACACTAGAAGTTAAGTTGGTTATATTCACTGGCAATTTATCCACTTTCTCATCTGCCAAACTACTATAATTGCAAAAAACTAACCGCCTTGCTTCACCCAATCAATTACAGTTAAATTTACAAGTGAGGAAGTGAAATAGCCGTGTCGTCGTCTAGGACTTTTGAAGATAAACAGCCACAGCGTCGGGCTTCATCAGGTTTTGAGTTTTTGAAAGGAGTCGGTCAGGTAACTGGCGGTACTCTCCTCTCAATCACCATGCTGGCAAGTTCCATTGTAGCCGGAGGACTGGTTGGTTTAGCCATCAGTTTCCGTAATTTGCCAGATGTAAGACAGCTACGTAACTTCTTTCCCTCAGAAACGACTTACATTTATGACGTTAAGGGCAAACTCTTAACCAGTATTCACGGGGAAGCCAATCGGGAAGTCGTACCCCTAGATAGAATTTCGCCGAATTTAAAACGGGCAGTATTAGCAAGTGAAGATGACCACTTCTACGATCACCACGGTATTAATCCCACTAGTGTTGGCCGGGCCGTAGTAGCTAACGCAGCAGCAGGTGGAGTCAAAGAGGGTGGCTCTACTGTCACCATGCAATTGGTAAAAAACCTATTTTTGTCTCGCAAGCGTGCTTTTACCCGAAAGTTAGCAGAGGGGGTGCTAGCAATCCGGTTAGAGCAAATTCTTACTAAAGACCAAATATTAGAAATGTACCTCAATCAAGTTTATTGGGGTCATAACAATTATGGTGTACAAACGGCAGCCCGCAGTTACTTTAATAAATCATCAGAATATTTAAGCTTGGGTGAGTCAGCAATGATGGCGGGTTTGATCCAAGCACCAGAAGAATTCAGCCCCTTTGTGAGCATGAAGCTGGCAAAACAGAAACAAAAAGAAGTGCTGGGACGGATGCTGGAATTGAACTGGATCAACCAGTCAGAGTACGACAATGCCCTCAAACAAGAAATCAAACTTGGTAGAATCAAATCCTTTCAAGGTAGTGCTTTACCTTATATAACCAATACAGTAGCTCAGGAGTTGGCTAAGAAGTTTGGGCGTGAGACATTACTCAAAGGTGGGATGCGCGTCCAAACTACAGTTGATGCCAACTTCCAAATAATGGCAGAGGAAACTGTCGTTAAGTGGCATAAATCATTGCTTGGGCAGGGATTATCTAAGAATCAAATCGCCTTGGTAGCAATTGATCCGCGCACACATTTTATTAAAGCACTGGTGGGTGGTGTAGATCCTAAGATCAGTGAATTTAATCGTGCAACTCAATCTCAACGTCAGCCCGGCTCTTCCTTTAAACCGTTTGTCTACTATGCTGCTTTTGCTACTGGTAAATATGGGCCAGACTCAACGGTGGTAGATTCTCCAGTCAGCTATCAAGATGGTAATGGTCGGTACTTCCCCAGAAATTATGATGGGGGTTTTAGCGGTCCTATGCCAATTCGCACGGCTTTAGCCCAGTCGCGCAACATTCCCGTGATTAAGATTGGTAAGGCTGTTGGCATGAATCGAGTGATCGAAACTTGCCGTACTTTGGGGATCATGAGTCCCATGGAACCTGTTACCTCTCTGCCTCTGGGTGCAATTGGTGTCACTCCCCTAGAAATGGCTAGTGCTTATGCTACCTTTGCTAATTATGGCTGGCAATCTCCACCCACTGTAATAGCCCGTGTCACAGATAGTAGTGGTAACGTGTTACTAGATAATACCCCGAAACCCCAGCTAGTTTTAGACCCTTGGGCATCGGCAGCCATTATCGATGTGATGCGAACAGTAGTTACTAATGGTACAGGTAAAGGTGCTGCCATAGGTCGTCAAAGCGCTGGGAAGACGGGTACAACTTCCTCAGAAAAGGATATCTGGTATGTTGGCACTGTGCCACAGCTAACCACTGCGGTTTGGGTAGGTAGGGACGACAACAGACAACTAGCTAGCCGTGCTACAGGCGGTGGTATGGTTGCTCCCATTTGGAAAGATTTTATGGAAAAGGCACTTAAGAACGTACCCGTAGAAAACTTCAAGTCACCTTCCCAGTTTTCTCGTCCCAAGTCACAATAATCTAATTTTAGATTTTGAATTTTGGATTGCCAATGAATCCAAAATCTGTATTGGAAAGTTGGAGCGCCGACTTCTGGCGATCTGACTTTCCACAAAATCTAAAATTGACTAGGGCTGTTTTTCTAGCTCGGCTTTCATCCGTTCTAAAGTGAGGTGCATTTGGTCAAACATTTGTTGCGGGGTGACACCGAACTGACCTAATTGCGTTTTCAATTGTTCTACTGTCATTTGTGCCATGAAATCTTCTGATAGCTCGAAGCGCTTCATAAAGATGCGATACCGATCCATCATGGTTTCCATTTGCTCAATAAACAGCTTTTTGCCATCGCGGTCAAATTTGCCGTAGCTGTTGCCAAGCTTGATCAGCGCTTGATAATCCTCAAACAGCTGTTTTGCTTCTTGCTGAACTATTTCAGAATCGAAGAATCCCATATTGCTTATATTAAACTGAGCGCCCAGACTCAGTAGCTTAATAGTTTTACTTCTATTTATTATTTTAGTCTAGGGGAGTAATCTAGTCACGAAGCTTCGGTTTTGGTACGGTTTGTTACCGAAATTTCAACACTTGACTTGAGAAGGTTTCCCCTTGTTAAATCGACTTAATAAAGCGGCGATACTCAGAGCTTTAGCTATTGATTTAGGATTAGTCTTTTCGCCCGGTTCAATTTTCAGTCTGGTAGCGTATTTCTGAGCTAGTGAATCTTGCGGGTTAAGTTTTAATGCTTGACGGATGTAAACCCTGGCCATCCCGATAAATTTCTGTTTTAGATGTACTAAACCTAATAAGGCATAATATTCGCTGTTATTTGGCTCTAACTTGATGGCATCGCGCAGTTCTTGCACGGCTAAGGGCCAATTGGCTAGCTTGACGTACTCAATAGCCCGCTGGTAGTGACGTTGAGCGTAGTTTGTCAAAACTGGTTCGACATTAGTTTTTTCATTTAATGTCAATTCCACTGGCTTGACTTCTACTTCAGGGATGATGCGAACAGCTTTTTGCGCTAGAAACAAGTCAGGTTTATGCAACTGTAAGTAAACTAAATTCAGTATGCTAATTTGGGCGTTGCTGAATAGGTAATGATTTAAGCAGGGAGGGGAACTGTCCGATACTTCAAATAATGCAGCAGCAAGCGGAGCGAACACTTCAACATCTCGATGGATTTGGAGTAGCACAAGGTTTTCCGGTGCAACCGTGCTAGGTAATGTCGCAGACGGGTGTTCTCCCCCTCAACCCGAGTCATGTAAGTCTTGCTGACAATCTGATCACCTTCGGCGATGAACATAGGATAAACCTTCCATCCATCCGTGACGTAGAAGAAACAGTGCCAGCACTTCACGATAGACCATAACAACTGGAAGGTTTCGCTGCTGCGATCGCCGATGACCCAAGCCAAAATTCCTGCTTGCTTATGATTGACCGCAGTCCAAATCCAAAGTTTATTGCGCTTGTTACCTACAAAGGTTTGTAGTTCATCCAAGTCAGTTATTTCTGGGATTTCTTCAGCTTCCGGGGCATCTCTAAGGGGATGTCCAGCATCTCGAATCCAGTGCATGACGGTAGTGTGGTGGATCTCGGTAACTCGTTCGATGCCGCGCAGCCCCATGCCATTGAGATACATTTTGATACACAGTTGCTTGATGTCATCTGAGTAACGCCAGGGACGGTATGATTCAAGGAATTGCCGACCACAATCCTTGCACTTATAGCACTGTCTTCCTCGACGGTGTCCGTTTTTAGCAGTTTGAGTGGAGTGACATTGAGGACATTTCATACCTTTATTATGCCAAATATTACCATTACTCTTTCAGCAACGCCCTAATTTGTTGTGTAATTTGATAGAACTGATGGAGCGATTTGTATTGAGCTTCTGCATAGGAGGCGATCGCTTCTTCGTAAAACAATTCTGCTTGGGGTGCAGACATTTCTATAATTTCCTTACCTATGGCACTTTGCCCACACAAAGCTTGCTGCTTTAATACTCTTGCGTCCGATCGCAGCATGGCTATAGCAATCAAACGCTTGTGTCGATTTTTGAGTTGTTCGTAAGCTGGATTGATTAAATGGCTAAATATTGCCGTTGCTAATTCTTGGTCTGGATTGCAGCTTTTAGCATAGCGATCGGGATGTAGCAGTTTCGCTAAAGTGTGATAGCGTTTAAAAATCTGGCGATCGTCAGCACTCACAGAAATTCCTAGCACAGCGTAAGGATCACAAAGCTGTTTAAACCATTCTGGCGGTAGGAAGGTCTGTGACATTGCAGTAATCTGATCCTTTAAAAACTTAAAATTAACATCAAAGCTCAATGCACAGTCATGTGAAACTTACTCAAATTTCTTCAAATCGGGGATTGGGGATTGGGAATTAGTTAGGGATGAATTGTTTCTGTGCCTTTTGGCTGTCTTATTGTAAAAACTATGGTATTCGTATACTTATTAGAAATATGTTGACTAAGCGCAAAAGTCGAAGTGTTGCCGCTGTTTTAGCTTTTTCTGGCACGCTGACAATTTCAGGATTACATAAATTCTACCTGGGACAGCCTCTGTGGGGTGTTTTGTATGTGTTGCTTTCCTGGACACCTATCCCCAAGGTAGCTAGTGCGATTGAAGGAGTTTGGTATTTAGCCCAAGACGAAGAAGCTTTTGATCGCAATTTTAATTTAGGCAAATCAGCAGCGAGGAACTCACAAAAGGCGATTAATCAGGTAGGAGCGATCGCTGACGCAATGCGGGAATTAGATGCTCTGCGCCAGGATGGACTAATTTCAGAGTATGAATTTGAACAAAAGCGCCGCCAATTGTTAGACCAGATTTCTTGAGGTAAGCGACAATCATGAATAACTGGCTACCTTTAAATTCCAGACTGCAAAAACTCCGCACCAAGCTCCTCAACGATCCCTACTATCGCCTACAATCTGGGGAAGAAATTCAGATCGCGGCTCAATTAGGTATTCGCATTGATGCTAATCAAGCCACTGTAGATGATTGGTTACGCCTACCAGGTTTATCAATTCACCAAGCGCGATCGCTTGTGGAACTTTCACATTCGGGTGTGAAATTTTACTGTATTGAAGATATCGCTGCGGCTTTGGGTATACCAGCGCCTCGTCTAGAGCCATTAAAGCCTCTGCTGAATTTTATTTACTATGACCACGAAGCTTTAGAAAATCCTACCCATTTACTCAACCCGAACACAGCAACCGTTGAAAAACTAGCACAAATTCCATTTATAGATTTGTCTTTGGCGGAAGCAGTGGTGCAAAACCGACAATCAGCCGGGCCTTACCGTAACCTGGCTGATTTCCAACGGCGGTTAGAGTTAACTGGTGATGCGATCGCCCAGATAATGTATTATTTGAGATTTTAAATTAAAAGTTAGAAGTCTTAAAATAACTTCTAACTCTGGCAATTTTCGATTGAAAGAAAAATCCAAAATCTAAAACTGATTAAATGAACCCAATGCGATCGAGAGGCCAAAAGCGAAACGTTGCCCGACCGATGACATTTTTTCTGGGTAAAAAGCCCCAATAGCGAGAATCATTACTATCGTTGCGATTATCTCCCATAACGAAAAATTCGTCTTCTGGGACTTTTACTGGTTGGTATGGCTGATTTGGAGGTTCCGCGATGTAGTCTTCTGCCAAGGGTTGACCGTTAAGGTAAACTTTACCAGAAGCAACACTAATTACCTCACCAGGCTGGCCAATAACTCGCTTGATAAACGCTTGGTCTTTGGGATATCCTCGACGTTGTAGTTCTGCGGGTGGCTGAAAAACAATAATATCCCCAGTTATGGGAGGGTGAAAATGGTAGGAGATTTTTTCAACTACCAAGCGATCGCCAGTATGTAAGGTGGGTAACATCGAGTCAGAAGGTATATAGCGCGGTTCGGCGATAAAAGTCCTGATTAAGAATGCCAAACACAGTGCGATCGCAATTAAGATCAGATTTTCTCGCCAACTACGCCATACTTTTAACGACGCACGCTCTTCTTTTGCATCACTTTCGTGAGGAATCATAAAAGTTTCTAGCCAGTTTCAGAAGTGAGACAAATACCTTGATTATTTTGACTCAAAAGGTATATCAATAGGAAAGCAGGGTTGAAGCTCAATCTATACAGACATCAGATAATACACTTATCCATTTACCAAAGATAAGCAAAAGTGCTGTAAATAAACTATGACTTGTCTAAGGTAATATAAGCAAATAATTAAGATTGCTAAATAAATAATTAAAATAAAAATTCTAATTGCTGTAATTATAAGGCAAGTTATGAGAGGATTGTCAGTTTTGTTTCTTCCTGGCAAACAAGCTAGTTAAAGACTTCTAGAGCAATACAACTAGTAGGTTTTTTCTTGAAACGGCAAAATACTCTACCCCATGTTTGACAGTATCTACCTCACTTTACTGAAAAAAGGCAGAGGGCAGTTTTGCTGGAGGTTAAGTTGCAAGAAAATATATTTTAGACTCTAGCTTTAAGTGATATTACATAGAATTATTCAAATTTAAATGTACTATTTGATGCAAAAATATAGTTAAAATAAGCATTTTTAGTAAAAAATACGACTTTCAAAGATTAAATATAGACCTTATTGCTTCAAGGGATAGATGCCATACTATTGTAATTTTAATCACTTGCCTATATACCCGAAATTAATTTCCGTAATTACACGGTGACAGTGCATATTAAACTGTACTATTAATTAAGATATAAACATACTTAATTATTGAGAAAAACATTCACAGACAGAAAGCTACTAGCAATTTCGGCTAAAGTATCAGCATCCGAAAGAGAAGTAAGCTGCTGATAGAATTATTTTTGTTGAATGAGTCAAAGGTGACTAGATTTAAAGAATAAATGCCCCTTGGCAATGAGAAACTATATTGAATCAATTTTCGTCTGATCTATTTCAGAGAAAATCCCAGGTAACATTCTGTCAGTTTAAAATTTAACTTTTTCTTAAAAAGGAAATAATGGTAACAGGCAGTAAAATATATCCTATCAAGAATAGAACTAATAGTTTCCCAGACTTTTTTTAAAGATACCCCACCCTTGTAAGTAGTTTTGTATGTTAATCAAAGAATTGACTTAAGTGGTAAATTATACAGATTTGCTGTCACAAAGTCTGGCTAAAAACTTCAGTCTGCTAAAAGTGTAAATTGTAGGTATGAAACTGAGTTCATCTTATTTGAAAAGCTATAAAACTTGAAGGATAATGCTGCCTTAGCGGTGAACTGAAAAATAGCAACTAATTCAGAACTCCTATTTAAGAGGATTTTGGGGTGTGGTTAATTATCTGATTCTATTCCTCTCCTTCTTAGAGCTAGCAGTAAGAATGTGGAAGCGTAGAGCTTACCTTTTCTGACTGGGTTGAAATTAAACAGTACCAAGTATTGTATATTCAACGCTGTGCAAATCTAGAGCATATAGATTTTAGTTAAAGCAATATAGTCTGTCTTATCAATTCTGAATTCCGGTTAGTACCAATTTCAATTTTCATGATTACCAGAAAGTAACTGGTATCTAAATATCTAATAAAAATGTGCTACAACGTACCGTCATAGGCGTGGTGATGGTTCGATCTTTGAAGGAGCTTTGAGGTGGAAAACAATAAGTCGTTTCTGTGGCCAGAAGGAATATTAATTGCGCTACTTGCTTTAGGTGGTGTTTTTAGTCTTGCTTTTATGATGCTTCTAAGACCAAATGCTTCGGATGCTCAAAGTAGACCAAGTATAAATATCAAGGATGTATCTGCAAACGTAGGAATTCAGCAGCGCATTGAGAAATTAAAGGCAGCGATGCTTACAAGTTGGCAGCAAGAAGCACAAACAAAGGGTCTAGCCTACCCCATACCATCACGTTTTCAAGGGCAAACTATTAAGGCTGCAAAACTTACTCAGGGTGAAAAAGTGATTGCTCTCACCTTTGATGATGGCCCTTGGCCTCAGACTACAGAGCAAGTGCTAAATATTCTGAAATCAAATAATATCAAAGGGACGTTTTTTGTAGTCGGGCAGAACCTAAAAAATTATCCAGAGTTAGGAAAGCAGATTGTAGCTCAAGGTCACGTCATTGCCAACCATACTTGGCATCACTGGTATCACTTCTTTAATCAACAAGCAGCTGCTTTTGAAATTGAGCGCACAACAGACTTAATTTATCAAGTTACAGGTGTTAAAACAAATCTGTTCCGACCGCCTGGTGGCAACCTACACAATGGATTATCTGCTTATGCTAAAGGGCAAAAGTATGCTGTGGTGATGTGGTCGGCTGACTCTACAGATTACAAGTTACCAGCTGTACCAAAGTTGATTGATAACGTGATTAAAGATTCTAAACCTGGTGGTATTGTGCTAATGCATGATGGTGGTGGTAATCGTTCCAGAACTGTGCAAGCTTTACCAGAAATTATTAACAATCTTAAAAAGCAAGGCTATCGCTTTGTGACTATTCCAGAACTTTTAGAAATGGAAGATACAGATCAAAAGTTGCTTGCTAACAAAAAGTAATAATCAATTATGGGTAATTAGTGAATAGTAATTGGCTAAAAACTAAAATTATGTTTTTTGGTTAAAATGTATTATCTGTGATTACAGTTTAGACAAATTACTGCTGTGAAACTAAAAAAAAATCAACTTAAAAGTTGATGAATAATCTTGGTTATTCAGATGAAGGTTTAACCCAGCGATGGAGAGGCAATAACTGTCCAAGTTGCCATATATGTTCCAGCATACTTGTTGGAATAGTCAGTAGTACTATCGGGTACGAACCAGTCAGGAGTCGTCTTCTGCTGTCTAACCTGTTTGTCCAAGCCAATTTGCAGAGAAATATTCTCGTAAACAATTTTTGCCTTTACAGCTTTCAGCAGTTTTTCTAGCAAGTTTTGTAACCATTCTGCCCGAACATACAAATTATGAGATGGATGTTCACCATAAGCAAAAGGTATAATAAGCACCAAATATCCTTTATCGCTTATTAGTTTGTCCAAGCAGAATTGAACGAGTTCTTGATCGTTGTTTTGTTGTAGTGTTTCCTTGTCTACATTATGAAATAGTAAGCCAGCTAGTACGACGGCATCAAATTTTTGATTGTCAGAAGCTAATTCTGGCAGTGCTACCGATAAATCTTTAGCAGTAAACTTCTGTTTGGGGTATAGTTTTGAACAGTATTGAATCGCACCTTCACTGTGGTCTATGCCAAGGTAGTCACATCGCTCAGGTAGATATTTGTTCAAAGCCCCATTGCCACATCCCAAATCTAACAAAGAGAATGAACGTTGCTTAAAAGCTTGATCGAGATACCAAACTGATGGTGTGTATCGGGTAGCATTTTCAGGAGATTCAAAGTATGAATAATAATCATCCTGGAAACGTTCTTCTTCAGAAGTTTTGCGATCGGGAGCTTGCTCTTCTATAAGCATTTTGATAGACAAGTCCTACTTGTCTGAAAACTTTTCTATGGCAGTTTACCAGTATTTAGATAATACCTTCCATACGCAATTAGGTAGATTTCAGGACAGTGCTGATCTCGACTTTACTACTTGGACTTTCACAAGATTTGATTGCTCAGTCACTTTGGTGTTCTTAGTCTAAAGTCGATCTGTGAATATTCCCCCTAAAAAAGGGGGAATATTTTTTTCTCTCTACGCTCTTTTTAAGAGGTAAATTCAGGCGACTGCTTTGTGCATCTAAAGGGATGGGTTTTCGCAGAGTACCTGTTTGTGCAACTTCTCCTGCGGGAGAATAGCTTTAGGGAGAGTATGAGAGCGGTTACAGTTACTAATGACTGCTTACTAAACTGAACTCAGTTGTTTTGTTTTCAGGATTAGCTTCTGGACTATCAGCTTCAGAAGGCGGAACCAACTGCCAGAATTTCGGCAAAAATTCTTGCCAGTTTTGTAGAATTTTCTTCGCCTTTGGTGAACCAGTGCGTTCTGCATGAGTTTGGATTAACTCTTGCAGTTGCTTTGCACCTACTTCGGTAATCACCCGCTGGATTTTGACAATTTCTGGGTTGACTAACTCACGGAACGAGTCGTCTTCATCCAAGAAGTATGCTAGTCCTCCAGTCATTCCAGCTGCTACGTTACGTCCTACTTTACCGAGAACGACAATCACACCACCAGTCATGTATTCACAGCAATGATCCCCAGCGCCTTCAATCACTGCTATGCCTTTGGAGTTTCTCACAGCAAAGCGCTCTCCTGCTTGTCCGTTGGCAAATAATATGCCGCCAGTAGCACCATACAGACAAGTATTGCCAACTATCACGTTTTGTGATGCGTTATAAGTAGCATCAGTTGGAGGTTTGATGATGATTTCACCACCATGCATCCCTTTACCTACGTAGTCGTTTGCTTCTCCTTCTAGGCTCAAAATTATGCCTGGGAGGTTGAAAGCACCAAAGCTTTGCCCAACACTACCTGTAAAGTTGAGATTAATTTGTCCTTCAAAGCCACTGTCACCATATTGAGAAGCGATCGCACCCGCTAATCTTGTGCCCACTGTTCTGTCAGTATTGATAATTGGGTAAGTCTTGGTGACAGTAGACTGATCCCTAATGGCAGCCAGAATGTCGGGATCGGCAAGGAATTTGTCATCCAAAACCGCGCCGTTGCTGTGAACTTCTTGATGCACCAACCAGCTACGATTGTCTTTGCTATTTGGTAGCTGAAGTAAGCAGTCAAGATTTAGCGATCGCGTTTTAGCGAGATTTACCTCTGGGCGCAGTTTTAATAAATCTGCACGTCCAACGATTTCTGACAAAGAACGGTAGCCAAGCCGGGCTAACAAACTCCGCACTTCTTCGGCAATGAAGTAGAAGAAGTTGACAACTTGTTCCGGTATTCCCGTAAACCGCTTGCGGAGTTCTTCTTTCTGAGAGGCGACTCCGACGGGGCAATTATTTGTGTGGCAGATCCGCGCCATGATACAGCCTTCAGCAATCATGGCAATGGAACCGAAACCAAATTCTTCGCCGCCCATCAATGCACCTATTACCACATCCCAACCACTCTTGAGTCCGCCATCTACGCGTAAAATCACGCGATCGCGCAAGCCATTTTCCATCAAGACGCGATGCACTTCGCTTAAACCCAGTTCCCACGGTGAACCAGCATGTTTAATCGAACTGAGTGGCGATGCACCTGTACCACCATCATGTCCAGAAATCTGGATAATATCAGCGTTTGCCTTCGCTACACCAGCGGCGATCGTGCCAATACCAACTTCTGAAACTAGCTTCACCGATACCTTTGCTTTGGGGTTAATTTGGTGCAGATCAAAAATCAGTTGTGCTAGGTCTTCAATCGAATAAATATCGTGGTGCGGTGGTGGCGATATCAGCGTCACACCTGGCTTGGAGCGCCTTAACATGGCAATGTATTGGCTCACCTTGGGCCCTGGCAGTTGTCCACCTTCCCCAGGCTTTGCACCTTGGGCTATTTTGATTTCAATTTGTTTGGCGTTGACTAAATACTCTGGTGTGACACCAAAGCGTCCCGATGCAACTTGCTTAATGGCACTATAAGCTCGATCGCCATTCCGCAATCCTTTTAAATGAGGTAGGGTTGGCGAGTGACCAAACTCGTCTACATCATCTAGAACTGTGTAGCGCACCGGATCTTCGCCGCCTTCTCCAGAATTTGATTTACCGCCAATGCGGTTCATGGCGATCGCTAAAGTTTCGTGGGCTTCTCTTGACAAAGCGCCTAAAGACATGCCACCTGTGCAGAAGCGCTTGACTATTTCATATACCGATTCCACTTCTTCTAGAGGAACTGGGGTGCGATCGCCTTGGAAGTCTAGTAAATCTCGCAAGGCTGTTACCGGTCTACCTTGGAGGTGCTTTTTGTAAACTTCGTAGTGGTCGTAGTTTTTGCCATCTAGAGCCTTATGCAGCGCCTTAACCATTTCGGGGCTATTCATGTGGTACTCGCCGCCAGGACGGTACTGCACAAAGCCCAGGTTTTCTAACTTCTTGGTCGTTAGTTCTGGGAAAGCTTTGACGTGGAAGGAAAGCACTTCATCAGCAAGTTCGGTAATGCTCAAACCACCAATGCGGGAAGTCGTCCCACGGAATCCCAGGTCGATTAAATCTCCACCGATGCCAATAGCTTCAAATATTTGGGCTGCTTGATAGCTGGAGAGCAGAGAAATTCCCATTTTGGAGAGAATTTTGAGTAAACCTGACTCTACAGCTTTGCGATAGTTTCCTAAAGCTTGTTCTAGGGTGAGGGTGGGGATTTTTTGCACACCCATTAACTTTTGAGTTTTGGGATCAGACCACCAATCACGCACCGTATCTAAAGCCATGTATGGGCAAACTGCGCCAGCACCATAGCCAATCAGACAAGCAAAGTGATGGGTACTCCAGCATTGAGCAGTATTCACAATCAGGGATGTTTTCATTCGCAGCCCCTCACGAATTAGATGGTGATGCACCGCACCCACTGCTAATAGGGGAGGAATATAGGTATATTCTGTGTTGAGACTGTCATTGACCCGATCGCGATCGCTTAATATTAAAATCTTTGCACCTGCCCGAACTGATTCAGCTGCTTGTGCTTGCAAAGATTGCACTGCGGCTTTCAATCCTTCTGGGCCGCTAGCTATCGCAAATAGAGTTGACAACTCAGCCGTGGCAAATCCTGACAGCTTAATTGCCTCTAATTCACTATCAGTTAACACTGGTGATTCGAGTTTCAATCTCCGAGCATATTCTGGCTTGGGTTCTAATAAGTTACCCCGTTCACCCAGTTCAACTTTTAGAGACATTACTAACTTTTCTCGCAGGGGATCGATCGCCGGGTTCGTCACCTGAGCAAAGCGCTGTTTGAAATAGTCATAAAGCAGGTGGGGCTTTTGTGACAGCACCGCTAAAGGAATATCATCACCCATGCAGAAAGTCGGTTCAGAACCTGCGATCGCCATTGGATGAATCACCATTTCTACATCTTCTGTGGTGTAGCCAAAGGCAGTTTGACGCTGAAGTAAGGTTTGCTTGTCAATAGTCAATTGTCCTGAGTCATTTGTCATTTGTCCTTTGCCATTGCCATTGCCATTTGCTAATGACGGATGACCAATGACCAATGACTTTAATTCTTGACGATGCTGTTGCAGCCATTCTCCATAAGGATGCTGCTTGGCGATGCGCCCCTTTATATCCCAATTCTTCAGCACTTCATGATTTTCTAAATCCACGGCAATCATTTGCCCTGGCCCAAGTCTACCTTTCTCGACGATATCGGCTTCTGGGAAATCCACCACACCAGCTTCCGAAGCTACAACAATGTAATCATCTTTGGTGATCGTGTAGCGAGCTGGTCTTAAACCATTACGATCTAGAGTTGCACCAACTTTTTTGCCATCGCTGAATACTAAAAGTGCTGGCCCGTCCCAAGCTTCTTGCAAACCACTGTAATATTCGTAGAAATCAACAATTTCTGGAGATTCACGTAAAGAAGGCTGATTTTGGTAAGCCTCTGGAACCATAATCATTAAAGCTTCCAAGGGGCTGCGTCCAGAGCAAACCAGCAATTCCACTACATTGTCTAGGGTAGCTGAGTCGCTGTTATCAATATGAACTAATGGCTTGAGTTCCTGGATGCGATCGCCCCATACAGGATGATTCAGGCTAGCTTCTCGTGCCATCATCCAGTTGATGTTACCCAATAAGGTATTGATTTCGCCGTTGTGACCCAAAAGCCGCATCGGTTGGGCTAGGGGCCACTTGGGCATAGTATTGGTGCTAAAGCGGCGGTGATAAACAGCAAAGGCGCTTTTGTAAGCTGGATTTTTTAAATCGTCATAAAAGCTGCCCAAGACAGCAGAACGCACCATACCTTTGTAGACAATTGTGCGACTTGACAACGAGCAGATATAAAATTCTTCTGAGATGTTAGTTGCAGCTTTACTAATTCGGCGGCGGGTAATATACAACTGCCGTTCTAATTCATCACCGCTTTTGTCAACAGAAGCTAACAAAACTTGTTCAATCTGGGGCTGATTTTCTCTTGCTTGTACCCCCAGCAAATCAGATTGCACTGGCACTACTCGCCAACCCAATACAATTAATTTCTCTTCAGCAGCTACTTGCTCAACAGTCACCCTCGCTTGTTGTGCAGCTTGCTGGTCTTGTGGTAGAAAGATCATCCCAACAGCTATATTATTGATGGATGGAAATTCCTTCCCCCTTTGGGCAAAGTCTTGTTGGAACAACTCCCAAGGTATTGCTGTCAATACTCCAGCACCATCACCTGAGTCGCGATCGGCGCTACAACCTCCACGGTGTTCTAAGCAGGCTAAAGCAGCTAAGGCTTTTTCGACAATTTCGTGGCTGATATGATTTTGGCGATGAGCAATAAAACCTACACCACAGGCATCTCGTTCCTCTACTAACCACTTTTGCCCCTGATAGGTATCTCTTGAGTTGATATCCGCTGTGATTTGTTGGCTTTGATTCATCGGTTTATTATTCATACCCTGTTCCTGAAGTATTGAGTTACCAATTTTGCCACTACATTGTGGGAAAAAATTTCTAAATTCAGCGATGGAAAAATATATAAGCACCGAAATTTAGGGAAAAAAAATTTTAACTTCGGTTTTACTTTGTTAGTTAACCCGTGTTAAAATATTTGCGTATTTTTTATGTATTTATGCGGTGTTAGACAACTTACCTCCGCCAAGACATCATTTTTGCCCTGACAGTTTCTTTTTTATATTTTGAAGCTAAGTATTTTTTCAATTTCTTTTTCCAGATGCACGCTAGCTACTCATGGAGCCTATTTCGGCTCACCTGAAACAAAACTAAAACTGAACGCTGCACTATTTTTTAAAGCCAAAGCCCAGATAATTCGTAATTGATCGTGACGATCAAGAACTCACTCTAACCAGTCGCGTTGCGTTTCTTAGAGAAGCTATGCTAAAGGCTTTACGCTACGCTACCTTAATTCGTGGTTGCAATCAATGAGGGGTTGTACCCTCCATTGTCTTGTTAACCATTGAATTAAAAATTGAGTCTGATCTGGTGTACCCCTTTAATTACGAATTACGAATTAGTAATTATTTGGTTATCCCGATCCAGCAATAAAATCAGCGTATTACAATATATACCCATTTGACAATTCCCAACTATTTTTGTTGTTGCCTAGAATTTTGCCGCTTACCACTTGCCGCATGTATTACTATTAACTAGACATTACTGAAGTAATAACAGTAGCAACCTTCAGCTAGGATTAAATATCTTAATCCAATTTTGATAACCAAAACTACCGTATATAGTGTGGTTAGAATTAGTGAGAGTTAAAAAGCTTGATTGCAGTGGCTTTAGCGTCTAAATAAATTAATGTATGTCTAAAAGAGATAACTAGCCAATATATAGATTACCATATTTATTCAAAAATAAAGTCATGTTTCCTTTATATTTCCAAATAATTGGTTAGTTTAAACCTTGGGTAATAGTTTTCCAAAGTACCTAGTAAATTATGGTAAAAATGCCGAATTGTTGCCAATCAGAGATTAGCGATGGCTACGCCAAGGGCGATCGCAAGTTTTTTCGGGCTACTGTGTCATCAATACTTTTGACAACACTGTGCTTAACTACCACCTATGCTACCAACGCCCAGGAGTCCCCAAAAACCACCAAATCAACATCCAGGTTAATATCACAGTCACCCGCACCTCCTTTACCAGGTGTGGCATCCTCTGGTAATCAAATTTCCCTCAATGGTCGTACTTTACCAGGAACTTGGTTACAGCGACCTGGAAAATCTGGACAGGTGACAACTCATCTCAGTGATGGGGCATTTAGGCAATTAATTGGAGTAAATTTCTTAAACAGTAGTAATTCAGCGAAGCAACCAATACAGTGGTTTTCGTCGGTGACAAAGCCACAGGTGTTAGCCACTAAGCTATTAGGAGCATATCGCTATCTGGATATCACTAATTTTGCTCAAACATCTGGCTGGCAAATTCAAGCTAATGGCAACATTTTGGTGATTGCTACCCCAAAAACACAAATAACAAATATTGTTCAGAGCCAGGAACCTCCAGAAGCGAGTACCCCTTTGCAACAGTCTCGGATTCTTGTCGATTTAGATCGTCCCACTCCCTGGCAAGTTGCACAAGGGTCAGCGATCGCCAAACCGCAAACTCCGTCTTCCGATCCAGATACGCCAACTCCCAAATCCACTGTACCGCCAAATAGACAGTGGACAATTACCCTGGATGGAATAGCCGACCCCGTTTTGATAGAACGCTATACCCCCCAGGCACCAGCAGCACCACCAACATTGCTGCCAAACCTACTCAAACAATTATCACCAGCTACACCAACACAACCAATACCAGGACCACCAGCCCCTGAACCACTGATTCAAAAAGTGGAGGTGGTGAAAAACCAAACGATTATTAGTCTGAGCGTTCCCTTTGGTCTATCGCCTCAAGTTAGTACTGTAGATAACCCCAATCGCCTGATTATTAATATTCGACCCGATCCTCTAGAAGAACGAGATATTACTTGGGCCCCAGGATTGCGCTGGCGACAGCATTATCTCAACTTAGGCACAGAGCGTTTTCCTGTAGTCTGGTTAGAAGTTAATCCTCGAAAATTTGGACTAACCTTGAAACCCATGTGGGCTAGTCCTGATGGACTTGTGGGTATTGCTCCCTTAATTCAAACAGCACAACGTTACTTAGCAGTAGCTGGAATTAATGGTGGTTATTTTAACCGTAATAATAAATTGCCACTGGGTGCGATTCGTCGAGATAGCCAATGGTTATCAGGCCCCATTCTGAATAGAGGTGCGATCGCTTGGAATAATTCAGGCCAATTTTACTTCGGTCGTCTCACCTTGGAAGAAACTTTAATTACAGCAAATGACCAGCGCTTACCAATTCTGTTTCTCAACAGTGGTTACGTCCAGAGTGGCATTGCTCGTTATACCTCAGCTTGGGGATCAACTTACACACCGTTGACAGATAACGAAATTATCTTAGTGGTAGAAAAAGACCAAATTACTAATCAGTTACCAGGCGGCAAAGTTGGTGCGACAGCGGTTCCCATTCCCCAGGATGGCTACCTGCTAACTTTACGCGCTAACGCTACTACTGCTGCTTCCCAGCTACCTATTGGAAGCGCAGTAAGTCTTTACAGCACCACTACTCCAGCTGATTTTAGTCGTTATCCCCACATTATCGGTGCTGGGCCGCTATTACTCCAAAATCGTCAAATTGTCCTTGATGCCAAAGGTGAAAAATTCAGCAATGCCTTTATTGCCGAAAAGGCTATTCGTAGCGGTATTTGCACAACGCCAACAGGCACACTGATGATTACTGCCACACATAATCGTGTTGGCGGTTATGGGCCTAATTTGACAGAACATGCTCAATTGATGCAACAGATGGGCTGTGTGGATGCTTTAAATTTGGATGGCGGTAGTTCTACCAGCCTTTATTTAGGAGGGCAACTACTCGATCGATCGCCCAGTACCGCTGCTCGTGTTCACAACGGAATTGGTATTTTCCTGCAACCACGAAAATGAGGGAATAAGGAAAAAGTCAATCC
Source organism: Nostocales cyanobacterium LEGE 12452 (assembly GCA_015206945.1). Taxonomy (GTDB): domain Bacteria; phylum Cyanobacteriota; class Cyanobacteriia; order Cyanobacteriales; family Nostocaceae; genus Nostoc. Next base: position 26,835 of record JADEXV010000003.1, read on the forward strand.
CCAATCCCAGTCACTTTTTAAAGTTTAGAACAAGCTGTCATTTTGCTTGATGAAGACTTGGTGTAGACATCAGAATTTTAGTAGTGATGGTTTACACCATAAGGTTTGATTTTGCTATGTTTATCAAAGTGCGAGAAAATTGCTGATTTTCAAGGTTGCAAGATAGCGCCAGATTTTTTATCAATAATTAAGAGTACCAACGGTTTGTTATGTCTTCAAATGAGGTAACTATGGCTCGATATCAAGAAACTACACAGACTGAAACTCTACACCTCCCTCCAAACATAACTTCCAGGGGCGTTGCTGCAACTGAATTACGTCCTTGGGGTGCTTTTACAGTTTTAGAAGAAGGGCGCGGATACAAAATTAAGCGCATCGAAGTTAAGCCTGGACACCGCCTCAGTCTACAAATGCACCATCATCGCAGCGAACATTGGATCGTCGTCTCTGGTACAGCTAGAGTAGTTTGTGGTGAGAAAGAAGTACTACTAAGCAATAATGAGTCAACATACGTACCCCAATGTACGTCTCATCGTTTAGAGAATCCTGGCGTGATCCCCTTGGTATTGATTGAAGTCCAAAATGGCGAATACTTGGGAGAAGATGATATTATCCGCTACCAAGATGACTATGCCCGTACCAAAGATTAAAACCAAAAGAACGCTATTAAAGCTTTAATCCCAAAGCTAAATACATTTTTGTGTAAACCGTCTTTGTAAACGAACTACTCCACCCCAGAAGTCCCTACCTTTACTAGGTAGGGACTGAAGCATGTTAGTGTTATAAATGTAGTAATAGCGATCGCGCTCATGCCTTGGGTAATTTGGAATTTTGCACAAGCAAGGGTCAACCTATCTGTAAAATGGAAGATGGGGTATTCAATTGCAAAAAACGAGTTCCATGATTCATCTGAGTCAAGCAGCCGTAAGTGAGATTGGGCGAATAAAGTCCAAGCAGCCAAATGTCTTGTTTCGATTGGCAGTAAAACCAGGTGGTTGTTCCGGGTTCTTTTATAATATGTCCTTCGATGAAGCAATAAAAGTTGACGACCAGGTTTTCGACTTGGATGAGATTCAAGTAGTCATAGATGCCGCAAGCTTAAATTACCTCAACGGTTTGAGAGTTGATTATTCAGAAGACTTAATGGGTGGTGGTTTTCGGTTCCACAATCCCCAGGCGATCGCTACCTGTGGCTGTGGCAATTCCTTCTCATTGAGTCCTTAGTGATTGAACAATTAGTCAAAAAACAGATGTTTGATCGCTAAGGAAAAATAACAATTGACATAAAGCCGTAAAAAAAGATATAATCAGGATTTGTTAAAACTTAGACCATAAGCAGCTTTACGCGCTGTAACTCATGCCAACAATACAGCAGCTAATACGAAATGAGCGCGAACAAGCGCGTCAGAAAACCAAGTCTCCTGCTCTGAAACAATGCCCCCAACGTCGGGGAGTTTGTACCAGAGTATACACGACCACACCAAAAAAGCCTAACTCAGCCCTACGTAAAGTAGCAAGAGTCAGACTTACTTCTGGATTTGAAGTCACAGCTTACATTCCAGGCATTGGTCACAACTTACAAGAACACTCAGTTGTGATGATTCGTGGCGGTCGGGTTAAGGATCTACCAGGCGTGAGATACCACATTATCCGTGGCACCCTAGATACAGCCGGAGTCAAAGACCGCAAGCAAGGCCGTTCCAAGTATGGAACCAAGCGTCCTAAAGAAGCGAAAAAATAGGATTAGGCGATTAATCGCATCCAACACGATTAATCGTCTACCTTAAAAACGCCCAAGGGCAAAAGAAGGAGCGCCGTCTTTGTTCTAATAGTAGTGATGAAGGCTGCTAAAGTCTGTTTCAAAAAATCAAGCAAGCTACATCTACACTAAGCGAGCAAGTGTAGAAGTTCTGAGGAGGAAAATGCTGTAATCTACAGCTAATTTCTCATCTGAACATTAAAGTTTATAATCTTGTCGCCTTGAGTATTTCGTTGCAGGTAGTTAAGTCAAACAATTCTTGATTTTAGACTTCGGCTACGCTCAGTCGAACGATTTGCGGTTTTGGATTGGTCGAACCCACAAGGGAATTAGGCTTACAGACTTTTGATTTGTTCAGATCCTTGCGATCGGAATATATACCAAAAACTTTTAATCCAAAATCAAAAATCAAAAAATCAATAATTGGCAGTAAATTAAGTCAGCCTTGCTGCAACGGTCGAAAAAAATAGAGGAAGTCTGAGGGTTGGGTTCTACCGCTTTTAGTTTCCGGTGTCTGATAGCATATAATTTCGTTGCCAATTCCGAATTAAAGGTGAAGTATGTCTCGTCGTGGTGTTATTCAAAGGCGCCCAGTTCCGTCTGACTCCGTATATAACAGTCGCCTTGTGAGCATGATTATCAGGCGGATCATGCGTCATGGCAAAAAATCACTTGCCGCACGCATTGTTTATGATGCATTAAAAACTATTGAAGAACGCACTGGTGCTGGTGCCTTGGAAACCTTTGAAAGAGCAGTGCGAAATGCCACGCCTTTAGTAGAAGTAAAAGCTCGGCGAGTTGGTGGAGCAACCTACCAAGTACCAATGGAAGTGCGTACAGAACGGGGCACTACTTTAGCACTACGTTGGTTAGTGCAATATTCCCGGTCAAGACCAGGCCGGACAATGGCCAGCAAATTGGCAAATGAGTTAATGGATGCTGCCAACGAAACTGGCAATGCCATTCGCAAACGCGAAGAAACACATCGGATGGCGGAAGCTAACAAAGCATTCGCACATTATCGTTACTAAGTAAAAAAGCGATATATCGCTTTGCCGAAGCGGTATATCGTAGATTTACAAAAAAAGACGGTTTTCCGTAAAAGTATAGAATCTTAACAAAGAGTAATATACAAGATATCATGAGGCAAAAACTATAGGAGGCACCTGTGGCACGCACGATCCCGCTAGAGAAAGTACGCAACATTGGTATTGCGGCGCATATAGATGCGGGCAAAACAACAACAACAGAGAGAATATTATTTTACTCTGGGATAATTCATAAAATTGGCGAAGTTCATGAAGGAACTGCCGTCACAGACTGGATGGAGCAGGAGCGGGAGCGGGGAATTACCATTACTGCCGCTGCTATCAGTACCAGTTGGAAAGATCATCAAATTAACATTATCGATACTCCTGGTCACGTAGACTTCACAATTGAAGTTGAGCGTTCCATGCGCGTGTTGGATGGTGTAATCGCAGTATTTTGTTCTGTGGGCGGCGTGCAACCGCAGTCTGAGACAGTGTGGCGTCAAGCAGAACGCTACAAAGTTCCTCGGATAGCCTTTATCAACAAGATGGATCGCACCGGAGCGAACTTTTATAAAGTTCACGAGCAAATCCGCGATCGCCTGCGGGCGAATGCGATCGCCATTCAACTACCAATCGGTAGTGAAAATGACTTCCGAGGTATCGTTGACCTAGTAAGGCAACGTGCGTATATTTACGCTAATGACCAAGGAACTGATATTCAGGAAACTGATATCCCGGAAGAATTGCAAGCGCAGGTAGACGAATTCCGTACCAAGCTAATAGAAGCCGCGGCAGAAACCGATGATGCTCTGATGGGTAAGTACTTCGACGGCGAAGAACTTACAGAACAGGAAGTTCGCACTGCCCTGCGTAAAGGCACAATTGCGGGGACAATTGTACCAGTCCTTTGCGGTTCGGCATTCAAAAACAAAGGCGTACAGTTGATGCTGGATGCCGTTGTAGATTACCTGCCAGCGCCAAGTGAAGTACCGCCAATTCAAGGCTTACTGCCCAATGGCGATACTGTTGAGCGGCGAGCTGATGACAGCGAACCCCTAGCGGCTCTAGCATTCAAAATTATGGCTGACCCTTACGGTCGCCTGACATTTGTTCGCGTTTATTCTGGTGTCCTGAAAAAGGGCAGCTACGTTCTCAACGCTAGTAAGAATAAAAAAGAACGGATTTCCCGCTTAGTTCTGATGAAGGCAGACGATCGCCAAGATGTCGATGAACTGCGAGCGGGTGATTTGGGAGCAGCTTTGGGATTGAAAGACACCTTGACAGGTGACACGCTCTGTGATGATGGCTCGCCAGTAATTCTGGAATCCCTATTCATTCCTGAGCCCGTGATCTCGGTGGCGGTTGAACCCAAAACCAAAAACGACATGGACAAACTGTCCAAAGCTCTGCAATCTCTCTCAGAAGAAGACCCCACCTTCCGTGTCCGCGTCGATCCGGAAACAAACCAAACCGTAATCGCAGGGATGGGAGAGCTACACCTAGAAATTCTAGTAGACCGGATGTTACGAGAATTCAAGGTGGAAGCGAATGTAGGTGCGCCGCAAGTAGCTTACCGAGAAACAATTCGGAAAGCTGTGAACAAAGTTGAGGGCAAATTCATCCGCCAAAGTGGTGGTAAAGGTCAATACGGTCACGTTGTGATCAATTTGGAACCTGGAGACCCCGGTACTGGCTTTGAGTTCGTCTCCAAAATTGCCGGCGGTTCAGTACCTAAAGAGTACGTTGGCCCCGCAGAACAAGGAATGAAAGAAAGCTGCGAATCTGGTGTTCTAGCTGGATATCCGTTGATTGACGTTAAAGCAACGCTAATTGATGGGTCATACCACGATGTGGACTCTTCGGAAATGGCTTTTAAAATCGCTGGCTCAATGGCGATGAAAGAGGCTGTGCTGAAAGCTTCACCCGTCCTCTTAGAGCCTATGATGAAAGTTGAGGTTGAAGTTCCTGAAGACTATATCGGGAACGTCATTGGCGACCTCATTGCTCGCCGAGGGCAAATTGAAAGTCAAAGCACCGAACAGGGACTTGCTAAGGTCGCATCCAAAGTTCCACTGGCGACCATGTTTGGCTACGCCACTGATATCCGGTCAAAGACGCAAGGTCGGGGTATCTTCACGATGGAGTTCAGCCACTACGAAGAGGTGCCTCGCAGCGTAGCTGAAACTATCATTGCAAAAAGCAAAGGGAACGCTTAGTTAAAATAAGGAAATGAGCATTCATGGCACGCGCAAAGTTTGAAAGGAATAAACCCCACATTAATATCGGTACAGTTGGCCACGTTGACCACGGTAAAACTACCTTGACAGCAGCCATCACCCTGACATTGGCAGCTCTTGGTCAAGCTGTAGCTAAGGGCTACGACCAAATTGATAATGCCCCAGAAGAAAAGGCACGGGGTATTACCATCAATACTGCTCACGTAGAGTATGAAACCGAAAGTCGGCACTATGCTCACGTAGACTGTCCAGGACACGCTGACTATGTGAAGAACATGATCACCGGTGCTGCCCAAATGGACGGAGGTATCCTCGTAGTTGCTGCTACCGATGGCCCTATGCCCCAAACCCGCGAACACATCCTGTTGGCAAAACAGGTAGGCGTTCCCAGTCTGGTTGTCTTCTTGAATAAAGAAGATTTGATGGATGACCCAGAACTCTTGGAACTAGTAGAACTAGAACTGAGAGAACTGTTAAGCAGCTATGATTTCCCTGGCGATGATATCCCCATTATCAAAGGCTCTGGTCTGCAAGCTCTGGAAGCAATGACCAAGAATCCCAAGACCAAACGCGGTGAAAATCCGTGGGTAGACAAAATCTATGAACTGATGGATGCTGTAGATTCTTACATCCCCACTCCTGAGCGGGATGTTGATAAACCCTTCCTAATGGCTGTAGAAGACGTGTTCTCAATTACAGGTCGTGGTACTGTTGCCACCGGTCGGATTGAGCGGGGTGTAGTCAAAGTTGGCGATAACGTTGAACTAGTGGGTATCAGAGATACTCGCGCTACAACCGTAACTGGTATTGAGATGTTCAAGAAGAGTCTCGACCAAGGTATGGCTGGGGATAACGCTGGTGTACTACTTCGGGGTATCCAGAAGGCTGATATTGAACGGGGTATGGTTATCGCCAAACCTGGTTCGATTAAACCTCACAATGAATTTGAAGGTGAGGTTTATGTCTTAACAGAAAAAGAAGGTGGTCGTAAGACTCCATTTTTCGCTGGCTACCGTCCCCAGTTCTACGTGCGGACAACTGATGTAACTGGTACCATCAAAGCCTACACTTCCGATGAAGGCAAAGAAGTAGAAATGGTGATGCCAGGCGATCGCATCAAGATGACAGTAGAATTGATCAACGCGATCGCGATTGAACAAGGAATGCGCTTCGCTATCCGCGAAGGTGGTCGCACCATCGGTGCTGGTGTCGTTTCCAAAATTATCAAGTAGCACCTTTTTGCTCATAACAAAGGAGCAGAGATGGTATTTATTTTGCCTCTCTGCTCCTTTCTCTTCCCCCTATAAATAAGGCAATAGGTTACAGGGGACAGGTAATAGTTTTCTGTAACCGATAACTTGTAACCTTTAACCTGTAAATACTCCCCTAATTACGCAGAACCTGGAAAATTAAAGATGGCAACTCTACAGCAGCAGAAGATTAGAATTCGCTTACAAGCCTTTGACAGGCGTTTATTAGATACATCTTGCGAGAAAATTGTAGACACGGCTAACCGCACCAACGCTACAGCTATAGGCCCAATTCCTTTACCAACAAAACGCCGGATCTATTGTGTGCTGCGATCGCCTCACGTAGATAAAGATTCACGGGAGCACTTTGAAACCCGTACTCATCGCCGGATTATTGACATTTACCAGCCCTCTTCTAAGACTATTGATGCCCTGATGAAATTGGATCTACCATCGGGTGTAGATATTGAAGTCAAACTTTAATTTAGTCATTAGTCATTGGTCATTTGTCTTTTACTAATGACAAAGGACAAAGGACAAAAGACAAATTACATTAGTATGAATATTTACACAGCCCTGAAGAAATATATCTCAGGGCTTTTATTTAGCTAGGAAACAAATGATAGAATGTAGATAAAGTACGGGAAAAGCAGAGAAAAGAAATTTTAAAGATTAAGTTTATACCAAAGTAACAATGACATCATCTTCTAAAATTGCAGTTCGCGAACTACCTCTGTTCCCGTTACCCGAAGTAGTTCTGTTTCCTACTAGGCCATTACCTCTGCACATCTTTGAATTTCGCTACCGAATCATGATGAACACGATTTTGGAAAGCGATCGCAGGTTCGGTGTTTTGATGTTCGATCCAGTCAAAGGTACAATTGCAAACACTGGTTGCTGTGCCGAAATCATTCATCACCAACGGCTGCCAGACGATCGGATTAAGATGATGACTTTAGGGCAGCAAAGATTTCGTGTTTTAGAGTATGTTCGTGAAAAGCCATATCGCGTTGGCTTAGTTGAATGGATTGAAGACCAACCACCGACTAAAGATTTGCGACCTTTATCAACTGAAGTAGAACAACTACTGCGAGATGTGGTGCGTCTGTCAGCCAAATTAACCGAACAAAATATTGAATTGCCAGAAGATTTGCCCGATCTACCAACAGAGTTATCTTATTGGGTAGCCAGTAACCTTTATGGTGTCGCCGCAGAGCAGCAATTATTGTTAGAAATGCAGGATACTGTAACTCGTCTAGAGCGGGAAGCAGAAATTTTAACTTCTACTCGGAATCACTTAGCAGCTCGCGCTGTTCTCAAAGATACATTTAGTGAAAAGTGAGGAGTTAGGAGTTAAGAGTGAGGAGTTAGGAAGAAAAAACAAAAATAAAAGATCGACAACTTATAATTTATATTTACTAGCTGATAACTGGTAAATCCTAAATGATAACTCTTAACAAATAACTTCTAACTTTTTAAGTAACGGTGGCGATCGGTAAAACATTGTAAGCGCCAAGAATTTTTAAAATCTCTGTGTGGGTAGTTAATTCTGCTAAAGCAGATTGCATTTTTGCTTCCTTGGCATCTGCTTCTAAATCCATGAAAAACAAGTATTCGCCTAGCGATCGCTTCGTCGGACGAGATTCAATCCGGCTGAGGTTAATCCCTAGTTGAGCAAATATTTGCAAAGGTTTGACCAATGCTCCGGGTGTGTTGGCAGGCATACTAAAAGCCAGCGATGTGTGACTAGTAGGCGCTTTTGTTGCCTCATATCCAGCGTCCACCTCACCCTGACTTACTACCCAAAAACGAGTAAAGTTTTCTGGATAGTCGTTGATGTTACTGGCAAGTATCGGCAATTTGTAGAGTTGAGCGGCTCTACTAGAAGCGATCGCTGCTGTTGTTGTCTCTTGCTCCAATCGCTGTAGTGCTTCAGTTGTAGAATTGCTAGGAATAATCTGTATAGTCGGCAAAAACCGCTCTAACCATCCCTGACATTGTGCCAAAGCTTGTGGGTGAGAGTAAACAGTTTTAATACTATCTAAATTAGACGCACAAGAAATTAACATATGGGCAATGGGTAATACCAAAGCCAACTGAATTCGCAAACTGTCCAACTGCCAAAGTGTATCCAGTGTTGTAGTGACACTCCCTTCAATAGAATTTTCCACTGGCACAACAGCCAACTGGGCTTGACCATTCGCAACAGCGTGCAGTGATTGAGAAATGCTGGGATAGGGGCATAATCTAGCTTCAATTCCCCTACTTTTGCTCAACCAGTCGACATAAAAAATAGTTGCTTGTTCTGCATAAGTGCCGGGAGGCCCTAAATGTGCGATCGATAAAGTCATGCTTTTAGCCTTGAGTTGCGAGTTTAATGCGTAAACAGAGATTATGATATTTTGGTTTGGCAAATATATCTAACATTTACTCTTACTAAACACTCTTATCCCTAAAATTTACGCACTAAAGGGATAGAAGGAAATATGTATCCAAGAAAACAAGTTATTAAAATCAGTCTTCTAGCAGATAGATTTGCTAACAGTTTTTTTGCTAAATCCCTCTGAAAATTTAAGAGCAATGATATTGGTTTATACCCAAACAAAGGAGCATATTATTGATTTTGTGTCAAGAGTTAAATCCTAATCTATATTTCTTGAACTAAAGATAGAATGAGCGTACCAACTTTTTGCTAATGATGTATAGGTGATAAGCAACAATAGTTTTTATAGTGAGTAAATTTTGTACTTTTCTAATAATCAGAACTAAGTTGTTAAAAAATATTAAAATTAAGAAACAGATATTTTTATTAGCTCATGGCTACCCGGTTTACTGCCTCTCAATCGGTTGAAATCGCTGTTCCAGAGCAGCCTATTCCCATTCAGCACTACTTGCGTCAGCCTCAACGTCTGGTTAAGGCTTTGGTTGACAATAGCCGGATTCAGCAGCTTTCTGAAGAAGTATTTCGCTTGAAAATGCGTCCGTTGACTTTTATGTCATTGAGTATTCAACCTACTGTAGACATGAGAGTCTGGGCAGAATCAAATGGAATAATTTATTTGCGATCGCTAAACTGTGAAATTTTAGGTTTCGAGTATATTAACCAGCGCTTTGCTCTCAATTTAAAAGGCTATTTGTCTCCCAAAGAGTTTAGCACTGGCACTCGCCTGCAAGGAAAAGCTGATTTAGAAGTAGTGGTGGATTTTCCACCGCCATTTTCCTTTACTCCTAAGCCGATTTTAGAAGCTACTGGCAATGGTTTGCTTAAAAGCGTACTGTTGTCAGTCAAGCAACGGTTATTAAATCAACTTTTGGCAGATTATCGCTACTGGGTGATATCACAAACCAAAGATAGAGGACTTGACAGTGATAGTACTGAATTACCAATCCTGAATGCTGAGTAATTTTTTAACAAACAGAATTCAGAAGTCAGAAGCCAGAATTCAAAATTGAATTCTGTAATTAGTAGGTAGAAGGTCTGTAGCTTGCTTCCCACAGGGTTTTCTAGATTAATTCATTCTGAATTCTGTATTCTTCTTCAATCACTCAACACTCAGACCTTTGATTTGGCAAGGACGAAAAGACTGACGATGCAGAGGCGAGGGCCCGTATTGTTGCAAAGCCAGCAAATGCCGCTGGCTACCATAACCCTTGTTACACTCCAGGTTGTACATAGGGTATTTTAATGCTAGACGCATTATCAGATCGTCACGCCAAACCTTAGCAACAATACTAGCAGAGGCAATAGCGAGCGATCGCTCGTCCCCTTTAACTATTGTTTGTTGCGGCAATAGCAAATCTTTGATTGACTGATTGCCGTCAATTAAGCAGAGTGCAGGCTGTACCTTTAACTTCAGCACAGCCCGCTTCATTGCTAACAACGTCGCTTGCAAAATATTTATCTTGTCAATTTCAGCAGTAGAAGCAAACCCAATTTTCCAATCTATAGCCAGCGCACAAATTTGCTGCGCTAGCTGAGTTCTCCGAGAACTAGACAACTTTTTACTGTCTTTAATTTTAGCTGCTATCAGTATTGGCAAAGCGCGATCTGGTAGTATCACTGCTGCTGCCACCACAGGGCCAAATAGAGCGCCTCGCCCTACTTCATCCACACCTGCAACCAACACTGGAATCTCTGACAAGGTAGAAAACTCCAGCCAAGTGGATTGTTCCAAAGGCGTTGGCGATTTTTCTACCATAAATTAAATTAATTATCCTCGATCGCTGAGGAACGACGGCGGCGGCGACGGCTGGCTGTGGCGCTACTATTAGCTTCACTTTCATCTGCAATTTCGTTCGCGGCAGCTTTCGCAGACAAGCGTCCCGAAGGATTCGCAGTTAACTCCAATGGTGGTTCAGTTGTCTCTTCGATCAAAGATTTTTGTTCTGGCTCAATAACTTTTGGTGTCGGTATTTTGCTTGCAGTTATTTCAGGTGTTGCCTTTTGGGCAATAGTGATTATTTCAGGTGTTGCTTTTTGGACAATAGTTGATTCTGAGGTTGATTCAATTGGGGTCGTTGGCTGTTGACCAGGCTGAATCACATTAATAATCACAGACTTGGTATTTTTAACCTCTTGCTCTAACTTCACCAAGGGAGATATTCCCATCAAGGCAAATATATCCTGTTCTTGGAGGCTCATTTCTACAGTTCTAATCTCCGGTGGTTCTACCACTGGCTTAACTGGTTCTGCCTTGATAATTTTAGTGCGCTCTACTCTTTCACTCCAGCCTGGTTTACCAAGGGTGGGTGAGGGAATTTCTGGTGCAACTCCTAGTTCTGGCTCTACATCCAGGTCTAAATCTGGCTCGTTAACAAAAGTCAAGGGACTGGGAACAATCCGAGCTTCATCTTTCCCGTTTAACCCATTGACACCAATTCGACTGCGGCGAGTGCGGGTACGGCGCTTATCATTCAGTTCTTGATAACTAGGATGATTGATCAGATTTAGGTTGCTCAATTCCGAGTCGCCGTCAAATGCTTCCCCAAATCCATCGTATGTCTCTCGTGGTTCTGGGATGCGGGCAGATGGCTGACGTGGTTCTCGGTGAGGCAAGGATACAAAACGTTCGCGCTCTGGTGCCTCTGCCGGTATTGGCAATCGGTTTTCGATTTCTCCAGGCAGACGTACAGTATGTCCTAAACCGCCACAGGTAGGACAAGTTTCACCAAACAATTCATAAATATTTTGACCCTGACGTTTGCGGGTCAGTTCTACTAAACCCAGTTCGGTAAGTTGGGCAATCTGGGGACGAGCTTTGTCTGCTTTGAGTGCTTTATTAAAGTGTTCGAGAACTTGTAATTGGTCACGTCGCGATTCCATATCGATAAAATCAACGACGATCACCCCGGCGATATTTCGCAGACGCAACTGGCGAGCGATTTCTGTTGCTGCTTCGCAGTTTGTCCACAAAACTGTTTCTCTAGCTGTTGCCGATCGCGTGAACGAACCTGAGTTAACATCGATTACGGTTAATGCCTCCGTTGGCTCGATGATAATGTAACCGCCAGAAGGTAGGTCTACTCTTGGTTTCAGGGCTTCTCGAATGGCAGCAGTGATGCGGAAGTATTCTAAAATTGGGGAGCGATCGCGATGATGGTCAATCAACAATCCCTGCGGTGTTTGACCACCACTCCAATTCTGCAAGTACTGTTTGACGCGCTTCAAACCAGTACTAGAATCTACAACAATCCGATTGACATCCGCGCCGTACATATCCCGCAATACGCGCTGGATAAAGTCATCGTCTCGGTTGAGCAGTGCTGGAGCACGGGTGGAATGAGCTTCCTGCTGAATGGCCTCCCATTGCTTTTGCAGCAACTCCAAATCTTCCATAATCGCTTCTTCGGGTTTGCCTTCTGCTTCTGTACGCACAAGCAAACCCATTCCCGCCGGCTTGACCAAAATCGCCAGCGCTCGCAAGCGGTTGCGCTCACTTTCACTTTTAATCCGTCGAGATAAATTTACGCCCCGACCGTAGGGCATCAGTACTACGTAGCGTCCAGGTAAGGTGATATTACCCGTGAGCCTGGGACCTTTTGTCCCCGTTGGCTCTTTCATTACTTGCACCAAAACTTTCTGTTGTGGTGTAAGTAGTTCTGTAATTGCCGCTGCGGTACGCTTGAGCTTCAATGGGCCCAAGTCGGTAACATGAATAAAACCGTTGCGCTCTGGATCACCAATATTGACAAAAGCCGCATCTATCCCAGGTAATACGTTTTCTACTACTCCTAAGTAGATATCACCTATTTGATGATGACCCGTAGCAACAACGAGTTCCTGTATTTGATCTTCAGAAAAAACCGCAGCAATTTGGTGCTGCTCCGCGATGATAATTTGTTTCGGCATTCAATTTCCTCAAAAATTGGCAGCACTTACAGGTTTGAGGTTTGTTGTATCAAGTCCGGTTAATTACTTAATAACTCAAAACTAATTGCGTCTCCGCATCAGTTTTAATTACCAGCTGTTTCTCGGTTTGATATTATACTTTCGCTGCCCTCGCAACCCTCAAAAGGCGCTACTGATAATAAAAATCGCAAATCTGAGCTTCTAAGTTAAATAGCTATTGGCGCTCTTAAGAGCGTTTCTACGGCTGATTATTCCAGAACTGCTGCATATCGTTTAAGCAATTAAATCAACCGTCCGTGGTTGATTTGTGATGCAATACCCTCAAATCTTGAGAGTTCTGAGTTGAAAGTTCTAAATCCTGAGTCAGCATTTTAACTCAGGATGCTTTATTTGAGAGTAACCTACTGAATTCGTTAAGAAAAAGAAACTATTTCTATTTTCCATTCCCGGATTTATCTTAGGGTTATATTCAGATTCGCCAGTCGCTAACCTGCCTTGAACGGCTCTAGCCTAAGACAAGCAGCGCTTTGCGCGTCTCGTGAACATCTACAACAAGTCGGCATAACCGACATCAGTTGCTTTAACTCTAAAAAAATAATGCACTAGCTCTTGGCACTACCTGGATTAGACATTCAGCAGTTGTTTAAAAGCATGGATTTAGAGAAGCTAACCGAGCCTGCTGTTAGTTACTGATTCACAAGGTAGCTATAGAGAGAGTGTGCATTCTTTAATCTGCTTTTTGTTTGTCTAGGATAAAATCCTAGAAGTTGCACTCTAATATCTTTGCTTTCGCCCCCTGAATACCAGGGTAGTGAACCAGCTAATTCAATGCAGCGCCAGAAAATTTCTCTTCACCCTATTCTAACGCAACCTTCCTAAAAATCAATTCCTGTGAGCTGCCATCTTAGGACAACTACTAGCAAGTTGCCCTAGATGGATTATACCCCTAAAATTAGCCGATTGCGGTGGATGTGCAGGAGTTGAAATTCTACACCAGCCACTGTCTCTAGCATAAACAGGATTTGTTCGGGACGCAACACCAAACCGTCTTGGCGATAGCTACCTAGATAACGGATTACAGATGACATAGATTCTGCAACGCAATTGTAGTTTTCTACTAACTCCAGTTCAAATAAGCGATCGCGCAGATTTATTAACTGGCTCTTGCCTGATTTAGTTATTTGCTCGTACCAAAGTTCCTCTTTTGCTTTGATTGTATCAATCCAGTTTTGCCATTGTATGGGTGTTGTTTCTGCTAATACTGCTACAGTAATTAAATACTCTGCGGACTCTAGCAATTGGGTAGCTGCACTAGCTTTTAAATCTATTTGCTCCACATTATATATAGGTATGTCTGTGGGCATTTCACAAGCCAACTTTTCTCGGAAAGTATCAACTTCTACTGGCACAGTTAACTCAAAATCTGCAATTTCACCGCTACTAGTAGCCCCTAGAGCCAAAGCAGTTGCTAGAGAAATCCGTGGCATTGGGTGAAACCCACCAGTAAAAGCAATTGGTAAGCCTGCTCGCCGCACAACTCGGTCAAATAGACGGATTAAATCAAGATGGCTCATCAAAGCCATATTACCCTGCTTACCAAACCAAACTCGCAGTCTTTGCGCCTTTGTTGTGTTGGGAACAAACTCGCCTGCGAATTTTGGGATAGCAGGTGAGTCAATCACGATATTATGCCCAAAGTCAGTGCCACAGACGCCACAATGAGAACAACCTTCAAAAGAGCAGTCGGGTACAATTGCAGCTTCTAGAGCGCGTTGCAAGTCTTCTTGGAGCCACTTTTTGTCAATCCCGGTATCAATATGATCCCAAGGTAGGGGAATATCGAGGGAGTGGAAAGTACTAAGTGGGCTATTCTCCTCTGCTTCTTTGCCCTTTTGCGTCTCTAGGTGAAACAAATTCCATTCGCCATTTTCTACTTGGCGGTATTTCCAATCTAAATCGGCTTGGGCAATCGCAGATCCCCAAGCGCTAAAAGCTCGATCTAAATTTTCATACCAGGAATCCATACCTGCACCCAATTCCCAGGCACGGCGGACTACTTTGCTCAAATTGCGATCGCCTCGTCCCACAAAATCTTCCATTGCCGAAATGCGGACATCGGTAAAATTTACCTTCACTGCCTTTATTCGGCGGAATTCTTGCCGCAACAGGTTTTGTTTGCGCTTAAATTCAGCGGTAGAAACTGAGTGCCACTGGAATGGTGTATGGGGCTTGGGCGTAAAGTTAGAAATAGTCAGGTTAAAGTTTAGAGGTTTTCTGCCCTTGCCTCGACATTCTCGCTGTAGCCAGCTTACCGTTTCAGCAATGCCCATAACGTCAGCATCCGTTTCACCCGGCAAGCCAATCATAAAATACAACTTTATTTTATCCCAGCCTTGCTCCCAAGCGGTTTTTACTCCCCGCAACAATTCTTCATTCGTCAACCCCTTATTCACAATGTCTCGCATCCGCTGAGTACCAGCTTCTGGAGCAAAAGTCAGTCCACCTTGGCGCGTACCTCCCAGGATGTTGGCAATATTCTCATCAAATCTGTCTACCCGTTGGCTTGGTAGAGTCAGAGAAATGTTTTCATTTTTTAAGCGATTTTTGATTTCCATCCCTACTGCTGGTAGGGACAAATAATCAGAACAACTCAGAGATAGGAGGGAAAACTCATTGTAACCAGTTGCCCGCATCCCCTGTTCAATTGCTTCTACAACTTTATCGGGTTCTACATCCCGTGCTGGTCGAGTCAGCATTCCTGGTTGACAGAAGCGACAGCCACGAGTGCAACCACGCCGAATCTCAATGGTCAAGCGATCGTGCACTGTTTCTACGTAGGGAACCAAACCAATAGAATATGCTGGTATGGGAGTTGCAACCCGTCGCAGAATTCGTTTTGGCACGTCTGGGCGGAGAGGGTGAACTGAGCCATCCTCTGCCATGTCGTAAAACTGAGGCACATATACGCCTGGTATCTGTGCCAAATCCAGTAATATATTTTCCCGGCTTAATCTTGCTTGTTTGCCTTCTTCCAACACCAAACCAATTTCTGGCAGCAGTTCTTCTCCATCTCCAAGGGCGATAAAGTCGAAGAAGTCAGCATAAGGCTCAGGATTTGATGTCGCTGTTTGCCCACCAGCGAAAATCAACGGAAAGGATGACTGGGTATCGGTAGATTCTCTGACTCCCTGTCCCTCTGCGCCTCTGCTTTGCTGCCTTTCTCGCCATGTCAATGGAATCCCTGCCAAATCCAACATTTCGAGGATATTAGTCGCACCCAGTTCGTAACTGAGGCTAAAGCCTAAAATGTCGAATTCTGTCAGCGATCGCTTTGACTCTACCGCAAACAATGGCGTATTAGTTTCGCGTAGTTTGGCTGCTAGGTCTTTTCCTGGGAGATAGGCGCGATCGCACAATTGACGCGGTTGGGCATTCAAGATGTTATAAAGGATGATGTGCCCTAAATTAGAGGCACCGACTTCATATACTTCTGGGTAGGTTAAAACCCAACGTATTGCTGCCGTATCCCAAGGTTTATGTACTGCTAACAGCTCGTTACCTAAGTAACGTGCTGGTTTTAAAATATCCGACGTTATTAATTTTTCAACTGCAACAACCACTGTGCTATCTTCTAGCTACCTTAATTACAGCTACCCAACCCCAACATTAGCATTGAATTAGGTCTTATAACAGATTTTATCGTTGCAACTTACAACTCCTTTACATAAAGTCCGCTTATTGCCTGAACCTTTGTGCTTTTACATATTATGTTTGGGCCAGTTCGGCTTCAGCATCTAATATTTCAAATACCCTATCAAGTTGCGTCAGTTCAAAAATCATTCTAATTTGTGGACCAACAGCGCGAAGTTGGCAACTTCTTCCTAAAGTAAGAGCCAGCTTGTGTGTAGATAACAATGCCATCAATCCCGCGCTGTCTAAAGATTCTACTGCTGCGAGGTCTACTACCAAGATGGAAATACCATTTTGCGCCAACGCTGTGGTCATATCTCGTTCAAATTCCAAGGCGTTTGCAGCATTTAAACACCCTTGGGGGCGAATGACTGCAATCTTGGGATAGTTAAGCACTGCCTGCATAGTTACATCCTATTAAGAATTTTGAAGCGTCAAGCTAAGGATTATTTGAACATAAACTCTATTTTGTTGCATCGACCATACGTCTTAGCTCTCTTTGCTGAATCTTTATTGCTTTAGTATGTCTGTTTAAAGATTGTTATAATTCCAGGTTAAAATGTGTTTATATATACTTTTTTTTTATGTCACTTCAAAAACAATCAACTATAGACGGCCATAGAGCAGACAAATTATCAGTAACTATGCTGAGAAAGCTTGCTTAGTCTACAACTAAAGCTAATTTAGCCAAGTCTTAACGTTAGGTTAAATCTCCCACTTTAGCGTTGCTGATGGCATACGGCAAAGTCATAGTGAATTATCTATCTAACTAATTAAATTGTGATATATATCACTACTAAGTTAGTATTTGGATCACTCTTTATACTGAGGCTGATCTGGGATGATTAGTGTCATATTACAGTTGGATTATTACTTATGAGAACTCAGTACGCTATTCGTAAATTGGTAGAAAAAGCTCTTGACATTAAAAAACTAACTCCTGAGATAGAGAATGAAATTAACTCAGAACTGACAGAACTGGGTTACATTTCTGATGTTGATTACGAAGCCCTAGAATTATTAATGGCAGAGATGGATGCTGGACGAATCCAGTTGGTTCCTAGCCTAGGATTTTAGGCGCTCTCTACGTTCGCGCAGCCTGTGGCAGACAGAAGTTGTGTGTAGCTTGCTTTTCTGTAAGGATAAGAGGACTCTTTAACGTAATTCGTAATTAAATTAATGTAGCAGGGGGATACAAGGGCGATATGATAGCTAGTTTTTTCTATGAGATTGATTATTTAAATACTTAAGATGGCGTAAACTGTGCTAGGGAACATCTACATTGTGCATTCGTAGTCAATCTTCATACAGTTCGCTAAATGCTTAAAAAAATTCCTCCCAATCTGTTTGCTGAATTTGTCCACAAACAGAATGAACTCGTTGCTAAGGGAGTTGATATCATCAATATGGCTACTGGCGAGCTAGATAAACTTATATCCTTCAGGTGATGCATGAGGCGATTGAGGACGCTGCTAACCACAATTATCCACTTTACGAAGGTACGAAAAAATTTTTGGTGCGAAGGATGTAGCAATCGAATTTCACAGTCTTCAACGCATGAAAAATGTTGGTATTGGCTACAGTTGAGGAAGAGACTGGGAATTAGGGATACAACTCTTGGAGAGGCTGCGCCAACAACCAAGGGTAGTTAGAATCTAGACTTCGCTCGATTTCCGCGCAGCGATGCACTGAACGCAGTCGTTGTGTCGAAACTCAGTGCATCGCTGGGGACTGGGAAGACAAGGAAGAATTATTCAAGAAGTCTCTATGTTGCCTAATCCCCGATGCCCAACCCCTCTTGATATGCTTGCCAAAGTTGGTGAATAAACTGATTGAGTTGCTGCTTTGCGACTGAATCAGGTTCAGTTTTTGGTTCTTTGGCTAAAAGTTGGCTCAAGAAGGTAATTACTTCTGTGTCTAATGCTGGGCGAAATAAATTGGCAGGCCAAAGTAAGTCAGATGCATCTCGCAAATCGGTAATTAGAGGTGATTCTTCTATGAAAGTAACGATTAATAAAGGACGCACCCAGCACAACTGGCGAGAAACTACAAATTGAATGACTTCTGCATACAGGTTCCTGTCGCCATACTCTAGAGACACAATTTGTCCCGTTTGAAGAAAATCTAAGCTGATGTCCATCTTGGGCAAGGGCAAGGATTGTTTTGCTTGCAACTTTTTTAATCTTAAAAGTGAAAATGCGCTACGTTTAAGAAAAGCTTCTGTAAGATTAGGGTAGCACTCTTACGGCAGCCATGTCTTAGACGTGTGCCTTATCAAGTGGCTACGCAAAACTAATACAACCAATCCCTGCCAGCAAAGGGTTTTCCTAGCATAGTATCTGAGCAGAAATACTATAGAATAGGTAAACAACTGTTGAGCGATCGCAAAACAGAGACTTTGTTGTAGTGAAGTAACGAGAAAAGAGCAAAGAGCCGTGTCAGTTGAAACTATTCAAAAGCCTTCCACAACCCGCAAGCTCGCGCCTCGGTATCGCGTTTTGCTCCATAACGACGACTACAACTCTATGGAGCATGTTGTACAGTCACTAATAGCCACTGTACCAAGCCTTACCCAACCCCAAGCCGTGAGCATCATGATGGAAGCCCATACTAACGGGTTAGCTTTAGTCATTACTTGCGCCTTGGAACACGCTGAGTTTTATTGCGAAACATTGATAAGTCATGGTTTAAGTAGCACGATTGAACCTGATGAATAGTCATTGGTCATTGGTCATTGGTCATTGGTCATTAGTCGAAGTTTAGAGTATTGGCTGCTGATTAGTGACTTATTTAGTATGAAAAAAAACCTTGTCCGTTTAGCTGAACGCCCTGCCCCTATTAGGCTGGGTGCTTTTATTTTGAGTTTATTGTTGCTATGGTTGCCATTGGCTACACCAATATACTTACTAGTGCATGATTCAAACTTAGAAAGTATATTGACATTGGTATTGTTATATGCAATATTTATTTTTCTACTGGGATTATGGGGTAAATATGTCTACCAGCAGCCCCAAATTCTGCGGCATTATGGCTTAGAATTCACGCGGCAAAACGGTGTGGATTTATTACGTGGCTTGGCTCTGGGAATAATTAATATTCTGATACTTTTTGGGGTACAAAGTTTGTTGGGTTGGTTGGTGTGGCAACAACCGAAAGTTTTTTTGCTGAAAGTGATTTTAGAGGGTTTACTTGTTGGCTTAGGTATTGGATTTGCTGAGGAATTGTTATTCCGAGGCTGGTTGCTAGATGAATTACAACGGGACTACAGTCCGCGTGTAGCATTATGGACAGATGCAACTGCCTTTGCTGCATTGCACTTTATTAAACCCTTGGAGGCAATTATTCATACACTGCCTCAATTTCCGGCTTTAGTACTGCTAGGATTAACGCAAGTATGGGGAAAGCGTTGGCGGAGGGGACGCTTGGGTTTTCCAATTGGGCTACATAGTGGTTTTGTTTGGGGTTACTACATTATTAATGTAGGTAAATTAGTGAAATATTCTGGTCAGGTTCCTGATTGGGTAACTGGTGTAAATAATAATCCCCTGCAAGGAGTGATGGGAGTGTTGTTAATGAGTGTACTAGCTTTGGGGATACGAGGGCGAACTGAGCGATCGCGTCATGTATGAAAATAAAAATATTAATCGTATCAGCTTTATTACTTACTTTTCTTTCTAGTTGTAAAGATTGTGAGGCTGAAAAAACTTCAAATCCCGCTCATGTGAAGCAGTTACTAACAACTAAAAAATGCCCCAAGTGTGATTTAGGTGGTGCTGATTTAACAAATACTGATTTAGCTGGAGCAGATTTAAGAGAAGCTGAACTGACTAATGCTAAATTAGATGGTGCAAATTTACAAGGATCTGATGTACGCCAAGCAGAGATGCGATGGACTGATAAATCTGAAGATGATCATGGAGAATCTGGATTCTCAGAAATCGGTGATATTGATTTTAGTTGTAATGTTGATTATAAAGTTTCGTTAGAGAAAGTTAACTTACAATCAGCTAATTTTTCTGATACTAATCTCTCTGGCTTATTTATTTCTGATAGTAATCTCCGTGCTGCGAATTTAAGTGGTGCTAACTTAAAAGGCACGTATTTTACGAAAGTAGATTTATCACAAGCAAATCTAAATCAAGCTAATTTATCTTACGCGAGCTTCGGCAATGTTAACCTTCACTCGGCAGACTTACAAAATGCTGATTTAAGCCACAGCGAATTAATTGTCAATGTCAACTTAAGAAATGTAGATTTAACTGGTGCTAGATTAAATGTTGCAAAATTGGATGGAAATGATTTCAGAGGTGCAAACCTCCGTGATGTTGACTTTACTCAAAGTAGCGTAGATAGAACAGACTTTCGTCATACTAAAAATCTGACAACCGAGCAGATTAAATTGGCACAAAATTGGGAAGAAGCAGTATACGATGAAGAATTTCGCGCCAAATTAGGACTACCTGCTTGCAAAACTAGGTTAGGTAAATATTTGGGATATCCTTTTATTTTTAGTAAAATCAAGAAAGGATGTTTTCAAAATTAATCAGTTGCCTCGTTCCCAGGAGTACATATTTGTCAGCTACAGCACGCAGCATCAAATATTCTCGCTAGTTTGATAACTTTATTCATTGCAGTTTGTATAAATTAACCCCTATTTAAAACGCAGCCTCCACAACTGTCCCCACCAAACACGCCTTATTCAAATTAACGCCGCTCAAATTTGTACCTTCTAACTCTGCACAGAGTAAATTCGCTCCCGTCAAATTCGCCCCTGCCAAATTCGCCCCTCGCAAGTCAGCTTCTTCCAAGTTTGCTTCACTCAACAATGCCCCTTGCAAATCGGCGCGACTCAAGTCTGCACCTTTGAGATTTGCTCCAGTCAGGTTTGCACCGCGCAAGTCAGCACCGCGCAAATCAACACCTTGCAAGTTCACATTCATCAAATTGGCACCACTCAAGAAAGCACCCACCAATGACACATCGCTGAGTCTGGCTCCCATTAAGTTAGCACCACGCAAATTACTACCTCGCAAGTCAGCGCCTGTTAAATCTGCTTGCATCAGGTTGGCTCCCATCAAATTCGCCCGCAAGTCAGTTTCTTGGAGGTTGGCTCCCATCAAATTTGCCCCCTCCAAATGCCCTCCTTCGAGTTTAGAACCAGCAAAATTAGTGCCGACAAGGGTAGCGCCAGCAAGATTAATCCGGCTTAAATCCAGTCGGGAAAGTTCCTCGTCTTCTAAATTTGCCCCTGGAAGTTGTTTGAGTTTTCCTAATCTAATGGCTTCAATATTCATGTAAAGTAACTACCAATCTCTTCACTGATCTTGCTGTGGCTATCCCATTGGGAATCAAGTATCCAGATGCCGGCGCTGAATTTGGGTGTCATCAAAGGTAAGTCGAGTCCCTGTTGTAAACCCATAACTAATAAAGTTAGGGTATCTACAAGTTTAGGGTCAAAGCGGGTAGATTGTTGCTGTTTGCATTCATCTAAAGCTTGAGTAAATATCTGTTCCCGGCTTTGATTTGACGATTTTCGCTGATTGAGTCGCCACTGAAAATCTGCCAATAATGCCAAAATCCTCGACTCTAGGGGAATTTCATCTCCAGCTAAACCTGCTGGTTCCCCTGTGCCATTCCACCACTCGCTTTGGTGAGTAATAATTTGGGCAACTGCTCGCAGCCTTGGCATGGTTCGCAATACTTGCGCCCCTGGTACTAAGGGACAAGTTAGAGGACAACTGGGAGCATCTTCTTGGTAGCGTGTGGATATACCACCTGTGAGTACGCTTTCTGCTTTCTGTAATGGATCTATGCGATGTAACAAAGCCGCTAGCCGCAATCTCTTAATCTGCCATGCGGGAAGATCCAAAAGCTGGGCGATCGCTTCAGCAAGTACGACTACTTCCGCAGCTGCCATTGGATTGTTGACATCTGCCATATCCATCAGTTGCGCCATTCGCAAAAAAGCTTGGATTTCGTTAGAAACCAAGTTGCGATCCAGCGTTTGTTTCTGAAGCGCTGTGGGGATGGATAAATTATCTTGTCCAGTCTGGAGGTAATCTACTACACGAGAGACAACTGCACCTAAATTTTGGGATCTGTCCATTGACGGTACAATTTGTTCTTTATCGCCTGTGAGTTTTTCCGCCAGTTCTGGGTTGTATTTTTTGATGTGAGCGATCGCTATTTCTGCTGTCTCTTGTACTAACTCTGGCTCAAATGTCCACAAGCCATAGAATTTGCGCTCTAAGTCCGATGTCGGTACCCCAGCACTGCCATAATCAGCGTCTGATAATTCTTGACAAATTACCATTGCTGTGTACTTAGGCGATAAAATAATTAAGTGCCACTCTTGCCCCACTGGATCGCCTGCATCTAATCCTACTAAGTCTACATTGGGTAGCTGGCTGGTAGGATGTTCAGCAAAGCCGGATTCAGCGGCAGCCATGATGGCAATTTGGCAACTATATTGGGCGATGTCTGCATATCGTTCAGCTTCTTGTAGATACCATTTACCTTGTTGAAAGGCTGCGATCACTAAGGGTGTACCGTCATCGGTTAAGATATGGTCTTCTAAAGCGTGGCACAGGGCAACTAAGGTATTTTTGTAGTAAACACCGAATCGAATTGGCCTGGTGGTGTGGCGATGAGCTGCTTCCAGCTGTTGTAGGATTGAACCTTCTAACATGGGATTTGGTAAAAATAACCGCAGAGGCACTGAGGAAGATAAAGGGAGAAATTCAGAATTCTGAATTTCTTCACATTTTAGTGTTTTCTAGGATACACCTGCTAACTGTTTTTCTTTCGTCTCTAATGGTGCTGTCAGTGCTGCTTCTAAGTCAGCACAACCCAGCTTTTCTTCTAAGATTTTCATGACTTCGCGCCCGAAGTCGTTGGGGTTTTGTTGCCAAGCTTGCAAGCAGACTTCGCCGAAGAATGAACCAAGGGGTTCAGGGTTCCAGAGAAGTTTTTTGGCTGTCCACGGCATCAAGCTCATTGGATCGTATCCTGGTTTTAGGATGCCTTCTTTGAAAGCGTATTCTTCTAAATGGGTATGGGGTTGTAGTCCAATAAAGAAGATAGCAGGTTCGACTTTATCTGCACCAAAAATCCGTTCTAGTTCGCGGTGGTAAGCGATAGTTTGACGGATCGTTTCGGGACGTTCGTCAATGACGTTAAAGGAGTAGTTGACAGAAACTAAGTCGTTAAAACCAGCGGCTTTTAAGTCACGGCAGTTTTGCAAGACGGTTCGCAAGTTATACCCCATCCGCATTTTCCGCACAAGTTCTTGAGAACCACTGGTAATCCCGATTTCAAAGTAGTTCATCCCGGTTTTCGCCATCAACTCACACAATTCGGGTGTCAAATTGTCGGCTCTGATGTATGCTGCCCAGTGGATATCTGTCATACCAGAATCGACGATTTTTTGCAATAGTTCTACGGCATCGGCGATAAATTTTTTCGCGGGGATGAATTGGGCATCAGTAAACCAGAAATTGCGAATGCCGCGATCGTATAATTGACGCATTTCAGCAACGACTTCATCTGCTGGGTTGATGCGTACTTGTTTGCCTTCGACAACCGTGTAGACGCAATAACAACAGTTGTGAGGACAACCACGCTTAGTTTGTACACCTATATAAAAGTCTTGCTCTTGCAGGTAAAAGTTAAATTCCGGCCAGATGCTTTCGATATAGTCGTAGTTACAAGCTGTTTTTTCTATTGGGGTGGGTTGTTCGTGAATTAGCCGTTTCCGTGGTTGAGTTTCTCCGGCAACGTAACAGCGTTCATCTCGAAAATCTTTGCCACTTAAAAGTTTTTCCAGCAGGGTTTCGCCTTCACCTACAGAAATAATTGTCCCTTGGGGTAAGCTTTTACCTAATTGCTCGTAAAATACGCTGACTGCACCACCACCTACAACTACACGAGCATCAGAATTATATCTTTGGGCGCGTTTTAAACCACGTTTGATTAAACCCTGGTTTTGCCACAACTCTACATAGTAAGCGATGAAGATTCGCAAACCGCCCAATCCGCCGCGTAGTTTCAATAGAGGATTCTTGGCGTAGTAAAATTCAAAAGCATTTTGCAGCGGGTTGCCACCACGCCCACCAACTGGGGCATAAATTTGAATATCCCGCCAAGAAAATACTAGTAATGTCGGTTTAAATTCATCAATACAGCGATCCAGAGCAGAACTGTAATCTAAAGGTGGGACTGTTCCCAAATCAAAGATGCGCTGTTCAATATTAGGGAACTGCTTGTGGACATGATCGCTTAGGTAGACAACCCCAATAGGAAAGATGGGGTTACAAGGAAGGCGAACGTAAAGAATTCGATTTTCCATCATCTGTCTATTAACTTCCATCTTGCCAATCTGTGGAGAAAGCGAGAAAAACATTCAGTTTTAAAGTGTGTGCTTGTTTTATTTGGTTTTATTTATCACAATCAGGCTTGACATTTCAGCCGATTATTGATACTCGCTCACCTGCCGTTAACAAGTGCGGAAAACGCTAAAATTGCTGTGCATAAAACATACATGGAATCTATAGAGAGCTTTATGAAGACATTTTTCATATAGCTTTACCATAACATCGAGTTTATTCATTAAGCGATGATCCCTGCCGATTAATCCTGGGATAGATGAAAGAGCAAAACTCACTTCCTCGCTATGCTAAAAGCTAGGGGATCGTTGTTATGTCAATTCCCTAACAATCTGCTTTAAGAGAATTGAAACTTTTATACCAGCAAAAAACATCAAAAACTTTTATTTATAGTGTATAATTTCGAAAAAGATGTGAATGTTTACAAAATTTTCATAACTGAAAATATATCTTTAGACAGAAATAATCTACAAAGACTCAGTTGGTATTCGCAGTTACAACAACTGGGGATCGGTGGGTGCTAGGCTTGGCTAGTGTAATGTAAAATTGTGGCGTAAAGCTCCTCAGCAGTTATGGCTCAAATATTAGATCCTCTACCACCTGAGCAATCAGGAAAAATTCTCTGCTGCTACATTAATGCCACGAGCAAAATACAGGTAGCTCGCATCTCCAATATTCCCAACTGGTATTTTGAAAGGGTTGTTTTCCCTGGACAACGTTTAGTCTTTGAAGCTCCGCGAAAAGGTCAAGTGGAGATTCACACAGGGATGATGGCTAGTGCAATTTTATCCGATAAGATTCCGTGCGATCGCCTGATGCTCGAAGAACCCATTACTAATGAGTTTGATACAGACTCATCAGATGAAAAAGACCCTTTTAATACCAAACTAATGGTGCAGCAAATTAATACAAAAATCGGAGATACTACAAAACCCTTGCAAATCCTTGGTTTAGCCTCGGTTGATTAAAAAAAACAATTTTATCTAAATTTAAGGGTTGCTAATTCAGCAGCCCTTTTTGTTTATTATTTATTAGGCATGGGACATTGGGAATTGGTTATTTTCCTTGTCTCTCTTGTCGCCCTCATCTCATTTACAATCATTCTTATGAATCTGCCTTCATTTCTTTGGTTGTGGAAAATAGCCGCCTGGTCGATGGGGTTGTCCCTGCTGGCATATCTAATGTTAGCAATCACCGGCGTTTGGATGTTTCGGGCGAGAACTTCGCAACAATTTTCTTTTATTACGCCATTTATGGGCGGAAATAAAGGGGTGCGATCGCTCCACTATACAATGGGCATCAGCATGGTAAGTTTAGTGCTACTGTTGCTAGCGATCGGTATTGTTGGCACTTTAGGACACTTTGGTTCTTTAGGTCACTCATCGCACTTAATCGCTGGATTGATAGTGGTAGCATTAGTTTTACTATCTGCTTTTAGTGCTACACAAATTAGTGCCAGACGATCTTGGGCTAGACCCTTACACATCGGCGTAAATATTATTTTGTTTGTAGGATTTGCCTGGGTATCCCTTACTGGTTGGATTGTAGTGCAGAAGTATTTACCGTGAACTACCACACACCAACCACCAGGAACATAGACCTACTCTACAATGAAGAAAAGCATTGTAATTGAGCCGTGACAGCAAACTCAGCCAATATCTCAACTTCTGTTTTTCGTCTGTCTCCTTTGATTCGGATAACGTTGCTGAGTCTATACATAGCACTCACAGTCCCATTACCTTTTTTATCGCAGGTAACAGCTGCACCCGTACCTCCAAACTTATTGTGGATAGGGATTGGCATCGGTTTGGTTGCCTTGTACGCGGTATTGACAGAACAAGTAATAGTAGATGAGGAGGCAATTCAGGTTACTTACCCCGCCTGGGTGCCTCGCTTTTTTCGCAAAGGCTGGTCTTTACCTTGGTCACAAGTCAAAGAGTTAAAACCCCGCAGTACTGGACAAGGAGGGCTAGTTTATTACTTTCTCAGCCAGGATGGGAAAGCTTATTTACTACCGATGCGTGTAGCTGGATTTGCCCGTTTGGTGCAAATTGTCCAAGCAAAGACGAGCATTGACACCACAGATGTTCGCCCTTTAGCACAGCCGTGGATGTACCTGATTTTATTAGTATTCACACTGCTGTTACTATTAGTCGATGGCTGGGCGATCGCTACAGCCTTAACTACTGCACAATTAACTTAAAATTGGGCATTGCTTATTTCTCCCCGTCCCCAATTCCCTTGAACACAGCAAAAGCCACACTTAGGCTAGAGCAAGTTAATCTGTTTACAAAGCTGAAAACCCAACTTCCCGGCAATCAGCAGGGATATCCCATATTGCAGGATATTTCCTTTGAGGCATCCCAAGGCGAATGCATTGCCATTGTAGGCCCAGTAGGCGCTGGTAAAACTTCCTTATTACGCATCATCAACCGCCTAATTGAACCCACGAGTGGTAAACTCTATCTTGAAAATCAAGAATATCGCCAAATTCCTGTCATCCAGCTACGGCAGATTCTTGTACTTGTATTGCAAGAATCAAAGCTGTTGGGGATGACAGTTGGGCAAGCCTTGGCTTATCCTTTAGTTTTGCGTGGTTTACCCAAACAGACAATTCAGCAACGAGTCAATCACTGGACAGACCAACTGCACATTCCCAATGAATGGTTAGAGCGAACAGAGGTGCAACTTTCTTCGGGACAACGACAACTAATAGCGATCGCTCGTGCCTTAGTTATCCAGCCTAAAATATTATTATTAGATGAGCCAACCTCTGCCCTCGATCCTGGTACGGCTTCTCATCTAATGCAAGTCTTAACCCAGTTGAGTCAAACTCATCAAACCACGATTCTGATGGTAAATCACCAACTGGAACTAGCCCAGATGTTTTGCACCCGGTTATTACATTTACAACAAGGTCATTTATTCGCAAATCAAAGAGCCTCAGAGATAGACTGGATTGAATTACGGAAAAGCCTGATTCAAGCAGCTGCTCAAGACGATTTTGGATTTTAAATTTTGGATGAGACAGGAATCAGGAATCGTTTTCTTACTCCCCCTCACCCTAATGCTCAGTGCGCCATTCACACTTGACTACTAGTAAGTGTTGAACGTTGATTATTAAATCTCTCTCTAGCTAACTTTGTTGTTTGTGACTGTGAAATATTCGTATTCAAAATTTCCATGTTAAAACGGTATCCAACATTGCGGATAGTTTGAATTAAATTGGGCTGCCGAGGATCGAGTTCAACCTTTTTCCGCAGCGATAAAACGTGAGTATCAATGGTACGAGGGTTATCAATAGCGTCAGGCCAAGCACGACGCAGCAATTCCGATCTACTTAGAGGTACTCCCCCAGCTTGTGCCAAAACGTACAGCAAACTAAATTCCTGGGGCGTTAAGTCAATAAACTCCCCTTGAAAGCGGACACGACGCTGAACTAAATCGATTTGCAAAGTGCCATAATCCAAATAAGCTGGTGCAGTAGGTGTGCGTTTCCGGCGAATCAGTGCCTCTACCCGTGCCAAAAACTCTTGCATCCCAAAAGGTTTGCTCAGGTAATCATCTGCACCTGCCTTTAAACCTGCGACTATATCAGCTTCACTATTACGGGCAGATAGCATTAAGATTAGAGGCTGTTGCTGACGATGCAACCAACGACAAAACTCAATGCCATCACCATCAGGCAGGTCTGCATCTAAAACTACCAGTGTTGGTTGATGGCTTAAAAATACTTCCCTTGCTTGATAAATGCTGGCAGCTTGATGCACGCGGTATTCCAGTTGTTGCAAGTGCCAACCCAACAACGACCTCAGATGGGGATTCCCCTCAATGATTTCTATACAAACCGAACCCACGGTGGCAAGACCCCTTAGCGTCGATGACTTTCAAAGTAACAAGCCCGTCTCTAAGGTTTTGTAGCCTTTGTTACTTCAATTGCGATTAACTTTACATTTCCTAATAAAATGAGTGGCAATATCTTTAATTTATGCCTTGCCAATAGGCGATTAGAAATATTATTAAATTTTTATTAAATTTCTCTAAAGTGTTGTTAGACTTATGAAAAGTTCTTTTAACTTAACATTTTGCTTTGAGATGGGTGTAATGTGGCAAATATCTATAACCCAACCAGCTAACAACAACAACAGCTTTTCAACCTGATTAAACCTGATGGCAAAAGCGAATTTTTTCGCAAAAATTTAGTACTCCCATCCAGGAATATAACATCAATACAATTGGGCTGTGATTGTGAAAATCAAAAAAATAACTTAGCAGCTAACTAGAATCGATGTTTTCTGGAATAAGATTAAAGTAGCTTGTAGCTGCTATGAGGGTAATACCCAAAGTAGATGTGTTGACTTTGAGTTTATGCCAAAGTGAAATTACACTTCACTTTTTAGCGTGAATCATTTACAATTCTCATTCCAAAGAGATTAATACAGCAGTTATGCTCCAAGACACACAAACCATCCGCTATTACCAAAGACTCACCGATGCCTTCATCGAGTTATGGAATCGCGGTTATCGCACGGATGACATGCGGATGTATTTGGATGGATATCTAGCCGCACTGCGACATAGCAACGTCATTGAACCTTTTCTGATTCATCGCCTAGAAGAGGAGGCCAGCCGCTTCTTGTACGATGGTTCAAACTTTGCAGTGCCGCAACCACAGCCACAGCCCGATTACTACTAATTACCATTTGCCTGGTCATTGATAGTAACCGTTAATTACCGCAGATGATTATAGCATATTATCTGTATTGGTCAACGGGTTGTCGTGGTGTGAAATTTTGGAGATATTGTATTGATTAAACGCATCCCCTCAGCCCTATATTGGTTTTGCCAATTAGACTGAGGGGATTGTTGTCTAGCAATAAAATCAAGTCCAACAAAAAGTATTTTTATCAGAAACCGATTAAAAAACCCTTGAAAGGGGAGATAAATAGTATCTCTCCTTTCAAGGATATAAAAAACGGTATATTGCCTTGATTGCGAAGTGCAAATTCAGCAGCATACCCTTTAGTTTTGGTAAAGAGAGATTACGAAGCTAATGCTACTTCTACCTTTTCTTGCAATTCACCTTTTTGGTACAGTTCAATCAAGATATCAGAACCGCCAAGGAATTCACCATTGATATACACTTGGGGAATTGTCGGCCAGCTAGAGTATTCTTTAATACCTTGACGAATTTCAGGGTCTGATAGAACGTCAACCGTCTCAAAGGGAACTCCTAAGGTATTGAGGATCTGCACAACGTTGTTGGAGAAACCACATTGGGGCATTAACTTGTTTCCCTTCATGAAAACTAAAATCTTGTTTTCTTGTAGCAAGCTATCAATTTTGTCTTTGAGTTCTGGTGTCATGGTATTTATGTTTCCTATGTTGGATTCAACAGTGAGAAGTGAGAAGTAAGGAGTCAAAATTCATAACTCCTAACTTCTGACTCTTATTTACGAAGTTGCTGTTGCTTGCCAAGCTTCGGGAGTGTATGTTTTCACCGCCAAGGCATGAATTGCTTCAGTTGACATAGCTTGACCCAAAGCACCATAAACTAACTGGTGCTGTTGCACTAGTCCTTTACCTGCAAAGTGCGATGAAACTACTGTCACCTGATAGTGGTCGCCGCCACCAGTCAAGTCTTGCACCTGAACCTGTGCGTCTGGCAGTCCCGCCTTGATCATTTCCTCAACCTGTTGCGGACTAATCATCGCAATTCCTGAAAAAACTTACTTTTCTATTATTAACAGATATAGAGCAAATGCCTGTGCCAACTTCAGGCTTTGGCAAGGCTGTAGATAAAGGCACCTTTGAGGTGTATTGCTTGAGAAGGTCAGGTTTTGGTTACGGCAGATAGCTCTATCCTAGCACTGGGGCGTTCCCAAGCAACTGGTTAGGGAAATATGGGTATGCAAAAAGAGGCAACAAAAATTTAATTTATTTTTTTGGGGATGAAGAGGATGAATTACCACCTTCTCTGGGATAGGGAGAATCAACAAAACCCAACTCAAACAACTGTTTATAGGCTTTCTTACCTAAATCCCGTGTCGGGTTTTGACTTTTAATTATTTGAACTAACAACGGTACAGCTAGTTCTGGCTGATTTTGTGCCCGATGTACCAATGCTAGCTGAAAGGTGGCTTCATCTCGCTTTTGGGCTGTTAATAGAGCTTTTTGACGCTGAGAATCAGAAACTCTGTTGTCAATTCCCGAAAAGCTAGAATTTAACTCTTGATAAAAATTAGATAGCTGATTATAAACTTGACGTGCTTCTTGCAGTTTCTTGGCAGCTAAGGTGTAGTTTTGAGCAGAAACAGCTTGTTCTGCATCTTTTACTAAGCGATCGCCACCTGCAATGCTCAAAAGGCTGTTACTTTGGGTTATGGGGCGGAGGTTATTAGGATCGTTGGGGTCAATGGGTTGTGGTTGGCTGGTAGTGCCTGGTGACTGTGATACCTGAGCATTCACAGGTGATAGCAGGCTGAGGACTGCTATAACTGATAAAACAGTACGGTGCATCAAGGTAACAGCGACAGCAGTGTTCATGGGATCAATTAGTGCGACAACTATATAAAAGAGCTAGGGAAACTTCGGGTATCTTAACTCTGTTTTGGTCTTGGACAAAGCAAAGTTACTTCCTAAGTATCTCTGATTTAGACTAAAAATCAGTTTAATAGAGTTCCCATTACCCCTGTATATCAACTAACTTATATCGCTGTGATGAGTGATACCTACGGGAGAGTGCGTCACCATCTGCTTAACTACCAGCTTTTCTCCCCAATAATTATCTCAGGTTAACTGGGATATTTGACAGGAGAATTTTCCCAAGGCACTGCTTGAAGTTTTTGCGTAGGCGTAGCCCACACCTCGGCTCCCTTCGACTGCGCTCAGGGCAAGCCGCTCGGCACAAGTCAAGGCAAGTCGCTCAGTGACCACCGTAGGCATCGCACAAAACTAGTTCAGAATAGCGATGTCTTCAGTCGACGCTTCCCAACTTTTATTTAACTGCCTGACCAAATAGTGAAAATATTTATCATCAAGCAATTCACTAGTTTGCAGGTAATTAATTAGCTATTGGCTCAAAAAAATGCCAATTTGGCTGAATATATCATCAATAGAGGGTAATCTATATATGTATACATCCTCAAAGGTTGCAAAATACTACTAATCTTTTGTGACTTACTCAGAATGAATATAGCAGTTAGTAGTTAGCTTCAAATATTGGATTTTGCAGTTTCTGAATTATGCACGATCAATGATTATGAGGTTTGACTGTATCAAGAATTAGTAATTTCTGCAAATGCGTGATTAGTAACTTTTGTTTCTTGATGGCTTAATTGTTGTAGTGCCTTTGCTAAATCAGTTGTGATGCTTTTTGCATCTTGTTTTATACAGCCATTCATGTAATCCGCGACTTTTATTGGGGAGCCAATGTCAATACTTACATCTGTACCCCAATTGGGATAAGGTTGGCTGTAGTTAATGCCTATGGGTATAATTTTCACTCCTAGCCCGGAATGACTAGATTGAGCACTCAAAGCAAGACGAGCAATTCCTGGCTTCAACTGGTGAACTTGTCCATCACGAAAAATGTTACCTTCTGGAAAGATGACCAGGGTTTTGTGCTGCTGAAGTAGCTCTACTCCATGTCGTAGCGTGCGGATTGACGGATGCTTAGAATTTACAGGAAATCCCCCTAAACGTCGAACAAACCAGCCTTGCAAACCTTGGCATTCGTCAATAGTCACCATAAATCGCAAGTCTTGCTTTCTCAGACAAGCGGTGGCATAGGGTACAAGCAACGCATCCCAACGCGCCCGATGTGTAGGCGCAAGGATCACAGGCCCAGTTGTGGGGATATTTTTTTGTCCGGTTATTCTAATTTGTCCAAAGAATAATGGTAATAGGCAGTGACGCCCTAATAAATATGCCAGGGGACTTAACCAAGGCGAAACCCTTGAGGTAGTGCTATCTACCTGAGGATTTACTGGGGTTTGCTGGCAGGTATCGGATGAAGAGTAAAATTCCATCATGACGGATGCAGCTGATTGACGGGTAAAAATTTAACGAAAGGCGTGATTAGTTACACCGTAGATTCTCTTGTGTGACTTGTGTCGTAGTAGATGGACAGTTTTACCTCTGTCCGTTAGTTTACCTTACGCCGCCTAGTAGCAAACCAAGTCTGTAATTGCTGACGACAAGCTGACTCTAGAATGCCTCCGATTACTTGGAGACGGTGATTAGAAGCAGCACTATCGGGGATGTTAATAACTGTACGAATTGCGCCAGTTTTTGTATCGTCTACTCCATATACCAGTAGTCCTAGTCGTGATTGGACGATCGCACCTGCACACATCGGGCAAGGCTCGAGAGTTACATAAAGGGTGCATTCATTAAGATGCCAATTTTGTAAAGTTGTTGCAGCTGTCTTGAGAGCAAGAATTTCCGCATGAGCGGTAGGGTCTTTGTCGCGCTCTTTTCTGTTTTCTCCTTGTGCTAGCAATTTGCCTGTTGAATCAATGATAACAGCACCTACAGGGATTTCACCTGCATCACCTGCTGTTTTTGCTAATTCTAGGGCATAACTCATCCATTGTTGATGTATAAGATATTCCGTATACTTAGTTAACATATTCTTATCAATTCGATATTCCTTGCCCTAAAGGTGGGCAAACTTGCTCTACAGTTTTCTGGCACATTGTCAAGCTAGTTTTGAGGGTTTAGGTTTTGTAGTAAGCACTTTAGTGCTTAGAAAATTAAGGACTAAAGTCCTTACTACGAAACTACGAACTTGCTTACCGAGCAATTTAAAATCCAAAATTGCCCAACATAACATCACCAAAGAAAGTGTTGGGGGCTAATTTGATTTCTAAATAGCGGCTTGGGCTAAAAGGGGATCGAGTTGACTTTGTGTGTCTAGCTGATATAGGTCATCGCAGCCGCCAATGTGCTGGTTATTAATAAAAATTTGTGGTACAGTACGGCGACCGTTTGCGCGTTCTGCCATTTTCGCTCTGGCTGCTTCGTCACCGTCGATTTTGTATTCAGTGAAATTTACACCTTTCCACCACAGCAGCATTTTGGCTCGAATGCAGTAAGGATTAACCTAAGCCGAAGAGTCACCCCTCCGACTCGGCTTCAAAACCGGACGTGATGCTTTCACATCATCCGGCTCCTCATTGGAACACCCTTTGTCACAGGTACTTCGACTGCCATCTTTGGCAGTCTTATCATCGTGGCAATGCCGATGTACAGCTTGTTTATTTTCACGATTATCCTTTCCGCCTTTTGACTTCGGGGTAATGTGGTCAACTTCGATTACATCGCTTGATTGGAAGAATAACCCACAAATGTTGCATTTACCTTTTTGGCGCTTCAAAAGGTATGCTAGGGATGGCTTGATTTCAGGATGTTTCCCAAGTCTGCTTGCCCAATATGATGTATTACCATCAAATGGACTTGCTGTATCCCTAACTTTTGCATGGCGTAAAATTGGTGTTTCGCCGTGATTACGTAGGACGAATGCTCCCGCACCATCCCTGTTGGCGAAAGCCCAACTTCTATTACCTACTGTTTTCCAATACTTCCTTTGTATCCAGCGTTTGCCCTTGTTGCCGTGTCTTCTGACAGCCCATCTTCTGAGCCTGAGATAAAGCAGATAGTCGAGCTTGTCGTAAGTTTCCTTGCTTGCTACCGAAGAGTAGTATTGAGTCCATCCCCTGATAATAGGATTGAGGGTTTTAATTAAGTCCGTCTGATTCCTACTATTATTTTTGGAGATAATTTGACTCAATTTCCGGTAGTGGTTTTGGAGACTTTCGTCGCTGGGTTTGATGAGAGTTTTGAACCCAAGGCGATTCCCTTGTGTGTCTTTGGCTGAATTATGTTTACTTTGGGGGTATTGTCGAATGTAGAACCCAAGAAAATCAAATCCGGGTTTTTCTACTTCCTCCAAAGTGTGAGCCATTCGGGTTTTCGTGTCTTTGAGTTCTAAACCTATTTCCTGTAGCCAAGAAACTGCTATTTCCTTGCATCTCATTACGATTTCCTTGTCTTCATGAAGTATCACGAAGTCGTCGGCGTATCGTATGAGTACGGCATTATTTCGGCGGATTCTTTTACCTTTTTCGGTAGTTGAAATTCTTGGAAAAGTTTTTTGAATTACTTCTTCAAGTCCGTGAAGGGCGATATTAGCCAATAGTGGCGAAATAACTCCTCCTTGCGGTGTTCCACTTTTTGTTGGGAATAGCGCTCCTTTATCAATTACCCCAGATTTTAGCCAAGCTTTTATTTGATACTGGATTTTACCAGGGGAATTGAGCTTTTCCAGCAGTTTCGAGTGGTTAATGTTATCGAAACAACCTGCTATATCCGCATCCAGCACCCATTTTGGTTTGTACCGAATGTAATTGAATATGGCAGAGATTGCGTCGTGGGATGACCTACCAGGACGGAAACCGTATGAGTTTGCCTCAAATTTGGCTTCCCATTCTGGTTCTAAAGCAAGTTTAACTAAGGCTTGGAGCGCCCTGTCATACATAGTTGGGATACCTAGCGGTCGTCTTTCCGCCTTTCCGGGCTTAGGAATCCAGACCCTTCGGGTAGGTTTTGACTTTCCGTTTATTTCCAATTTGTTGATAAGGGCTAACCGTTGGTGTGGTTTCAGGGATGATACCCCATCTACTCCGGCGGTTTTTCTGCCTTGGTTATCCTGCGTAACCCTTCTAACTGCTAGGGCTTTAGCTGACCAGGAACTCATCAGAAGCCTTTGGAGCTTGTGAGTCATTCTGACATCGCCACGCTTGGAAGCTCCATAGATTCGTTTTTGCAACTTGAAAACTTTCCTCTCGACTGTTCGCCAAGGGATGTCCTTCCATTCATTCACCAATAATTTAGGTGCGTATGACGTATTCATTGCTACTTATAACTCTATGTTGTGTCCCAACGTGAGTCCGTCAGCATATCCTTGGCATTACCCAAGGCGTTGGCTTCTGACTCAATCTCTTCCGTTGGTCGCCTGATAATTCAGATTTGCGTCTTGGTTGACTGCTCAGAAATCGACCTTTCTGAGAGCTTCCAACGGATTAACTCGTTCCGAATAACCTTTTGACATATCCTTTAGGATGTCGCTACTCCACCGGGGGTATTTGAGTACCTGCATCAAGCAAAATGCAACACTTGAGCCTGACCCCACTGACATTTTGTCTACAGCTTATCAGCCACTTTAGCTGTTTCTTCTCTCACGATGGTTAAGACGACTTCGCTGTTCGCTATCCATTGGATACTACGCTAGACGGTGAACCAGATTGTGGCTCCTAGCTTCCCGCCATTCCTCCCCGCTTCACCTCCGACATACCAAGTCGGTCAGTGGGGGAGTGCAGTCACCATAGGTACTAATGGGGAGGGAATTTCACCCTCAAGGCTATTCAGTTGTCAATGAGTAGATAGTGCTTAAAGCGTGCGCCACAACCCTTATTTGGGTTACTATCTACTACATCGCCCCGTATCCCCCGTTTTCACGGTTTCACAGGAACGAATCGCACACAAGTTTGCCAGGTGTAAAGTTCGACGTTGGCTTTGACTCGCTCTGGATGGCGATTTAAGAGGGGATTAAGAAAGTCCAGCATATTGATCTTAAGCAAGGTTTTAACTATATCTCTAGCCTAGATCATTGCTTACCGCATAGGCGCTGGAACCCACTTTTGGAAACCCTCTAAATGATTCCAGTAAGCCAAATATCCAGTCAATGCCCAAATTAAAGCGGCTACTATCAGCACTGCTACGCCAATTAGCCGCCAAGTTCGGTTGGTTTTCCAATAGAGAGTTGGCGCTGCAAAAATACCACCTAATCCAGTTAAAATAAAGCCGATTCCCGATAGAAGCGGTTGCTTTGTCATATTCAAGTTGATGATGCGGATACCGACTACGATCGCAACTGCGCCAGCAAAGAAGCCGTAAATTGCTATTGTCAATAAATCCCAACCTTGAGCCAGGGCGATCGCAGCTGCAACAAATAAGATTCCAAATAAGATACTTGTCTCACCGAAGGCAATATTGAAGCTACCCATTACTGGCCAGGTGAAGCTCATGTGTAAACCAGTTGTGAGTGCGATCGCGCCCGTAATTCCAAAGCCGGGAATCCACTGTCTTTGATTAGAACTATCTATACCACGATACACATAGTCAGCTAGTAGAAATAATCCAGCTACCATGTTGATTAACATGAGTGTGATGTAGTCGATAAACACGATTAACCTCTTAATTTGACAAGCTTTTACTTTGCGTCTCGTTTTTTAGTTTTTAGTGAATTCACCAGCTTTTTTTCTTTATTATTTTATACCTAAAGATAGATACTGAAGAAAAGCAATGTTCTAGATATACACTGCTACACATTTGTGCCGGGTTTTAACTTAGTTACTTGCGAACAAGTTTTATACTGGAGTAATTATGAGTAAAAAATCAGAATGTGTTAAATGGCACTTTTCTAACGAGTTAGCAGTAAAACTTAACTTTCTTCCACGTGTATCCGCCCTTTGGTAGACTTGAAAACTGAAATAGGCAGATGAAACGACGCAAATTCAAGCAGCTGAGAGGGCAAACTCTGTGGAAAATACACTTGGGTTAGAGATTATTGAAGTAGTAGAACAAGCCGCGATCGCATCCGCAAAGTGGATGGGTAAAGGCGAAAAAAACATCGCTGACCAGGTAGCTGTGGAAGCTATGCGGGAGCGGATGAATAAAATCTATATGCGCGGTCGCATTGTGATTGGAGAAGGCGAACGCGACGACGCGCCGATGCTATACATCGGGGAAGAAGTTGGTATCTGTACTCAACCAAATGCCTCAGCTCTCTGTAACCCTGATGAATTAATTGAAATTGATATCGCCGTTGACCCTTGTGAAGGTACGAACTTGGTAGCTTATGGACAACCTGGTTCGATGGCTGTGTTGGCAATTTCTGAGAAGGGTGGATTATTTGCTGCTCCTGACTTTTACATGAAAAAGTTAGCAGCACCTCCGGCAGCTAAAGGCAAGGTAGACATCAACAAGTCAGCAACAGAAAACCTCAAGATTCTCTCTGAGTGTCTAGAGCGTTCTATTGAAGAACTCGTGATCGTGGTGATGAAGCGCGAACGCCACAACGATTTAATTAAAGAAATCCGTGAGGCTGGAGCGAGAGTCGCCCTCATTTCAGATGGTGATGTTGGTGCAGCTATCAGCTGCGGTTTTGCTGGAACTAATATCCACGCGCTGATGGGTATCGGTGCGGCTCCTGAAGGTGTAATCTCGGCAGCTGCAATGCGTGCTTTGGGTGGACACTTCCAAGGTCAACTGATTTACGATCCCGCAGTCGTAAAAACAGGTCTGATTGGAGAAAGCAGAGAAGCCAATATCGATCGCTTAAAGTCTATGAATATCAATGACCCCGATAAGGTCTATGATGCTCATGAACTGGCATCTGGTGAAACTGTTCTGTTCGCTGCTTGCGGCATTACCCCTGGTAATCTGATGAATGGTGTACGTTTCTTCAGCGGTGGAGCAAGAACTCAAAGCTTGGTAATTTCCAACCAATCGAATACGGCTCGATTTGTTGATACAATTCACATGTTTGGTAAACCCAAGACTCTCCAACTGAACTAATTTTTAGGGAATGGGGAATGGTAAAAGTAGGGGCGAAGCATTTGGAAATAAATATTTCGAGAAAACGGAAAAATATTCACCTAAATGCTTCATCTTTACACTAGTTAGTAGTTAGTATTTAGTGATTAGTTATTGTTTGTTGGTTGAAAAAACTATCAACCAATAAATAATAATTCCCCATTCCCTATTTTCACTCAATGCCCGATTGCCAACTACCAATTAGTAACTACGATTTAGCAAATGAATATAGCAGTGGTGGGGTTAAGCCATAAAACAGCCCCAGTAGAAGTCCGGGAAAAACTGAGCATTCCAGAACCACAAATTGAAAGTGCGATCGCTCAACTGGCCAGCTATCCCCATATTGACGAAGTTGCAATTCTTAGCACTTGTAACCGCCTAGAAATTTACATTGTTACCAGTGAAGCAGACCAAGGTATCCGGGAAATAACGCAGTTTCTTGCGGAATACAGTAAATTACCCGTGCTTTCTCTGCGACAGCATTTGTTTATGCTGCTACATGATGATGCAGTGATGCACGTTATGCGGGTAGCAGGTGGTTTAGATAGTTTGGTACTCGGAGAAGGTCAAATTCTGGCTCAGGTGAAGACTACTCACAAACTGGGACAGCAATATAGCGGTATAAAAACCATTTTGAATCGATTATTTAAACAAGCGCTGACTGCTGGTAAGCGGGTTCGCACTGAAACGAGTATTGGTACTGGTGCTGTCTCTATAAGTTCGGCAGCTGTGGAATTAGCACAGATAAAAGTGGCAAATTTGGCAGCTTGCCGAGTTGTAATTTTGGGTGCTGGCAAAATGTCACGGCTGCTGGTGCAACACCTAGTTTCTAAAGGTGCTGTAGAAATTAGTATTGTAAATCGCTCTCGCGATCGCGCCCAAGAATTAGCAAAGCTGTTCCCTCAACAACCGATAAAAATTCATCCATTATCGGAAATGATGAGCGTAATTGCCGATAGCGATTTGGTCTTTACAAGTACTTCGGCAACAGAGCCAATACTTGATCGTGCCAAATTAGAAATGGTTTTAGAAGTTCAGCGCTCTTTAATGTTATTTGATATTTCTGTGCCGCGTAATGTTCATGCGGATGTAAATGAATTGGAAAATGTGCAAGCATTTAATGTGGATGATTTGAAGGCAGTAGTAGCGCAAAACTACGAAAGCCGTCGGAAGATTGCACAAGAAGCAGAGAAACTTTTAGAAGAAGAAGTGGAAGCCTTTGATATTTGGTGGCGCAGTTTAGAAACTGTTACCACTATTAGCTGTCTGCGAAATAAAGTCGAAACCATCCGCGAACAAGAGTTAGAAAAAGCTTTGTCGAGATTGGGTTCGGAATTCGCCGAAAAACATCAAGAGGTAATTGAAGCATTAACACGGGGAATTGTCAATAAAATTTTACATGACCCGATGGTACAGTTGCGATCGCAGCAAGATGTTGAAGCTAGACGACGCTGTATGCAAACTCTGCAAATGCTGTTCAACCTTGATGCAGAGGAACAGTTTAGTTAAATTAAACAACAAGAACCCTGACTTTTGGTAATAAGTCGGGGTTTTAAGCGAATCGGTTTGAAATTAGATATACTTCTAATTAGATAGATGTCTAATTAGATAGATGTCTAATTAGATAGATGTCTAATTAGATAGATGTCTAATTAGAAGTTAGTTATGCAACCAGAGCAATTTAACATATTACTCCGCTTTTTCAAGGTATTAGCGGATGATAGCCGATTGAAGATTGTAGGTATCCTGGCAAATCAGGAGTGCAGCGTCGAAGAATTGGCGGCGCTACTGCAACTCAAGGAACCGACGGTATCTCATCATTTAGCGAAATTGAAAGAGCTAAATTTGGTGACAATGCGTCCTGAAGGTAATAGCCGTCTATATCAATTGGATAGCGAGGCTTTGCAAAGCATCAGTAAGGAAATTTTCACACCTGAGAAAATGGCATCCTTGATTGAGGATGTGGATACTGAAGCTTGGGAAAGCAAAGTGTTGAAAAACTATTTCGAGGACAATCGCCTCAAAGAAATTCCTGCTAGTCGGAAAAAGCGTCTAGTTATTCTTAAGTGGTTAGCAAACCAGTTTGATGTAGGAGTCAACTATCCTGAACGTTTGGTAAATGATATTCTCAAACGCTACCATATCGACTGCGCCACCCTGCGACGAGAGTTGATTGCTTGCCAGTTAATGCAGCGAGAAAATGGGATTTATTGGCGTACAACATAGATATGAAAGGTGAATAAACCGCACAATCATAGGTTGTATTTTTATGCAGTTAGAAACACAAAAATTTTATTACACACCTGAAGAGTATTTAGAACTTGAAGAAAAGGCAGAATATAAAAGCGAATACCGTGATGGAGAAATTGTACCGATGACGGGTGGCACTACAAATCATAATAAAATCGCAGGCAACTTTTATGCTTATTTGAAGTTTGGTTTGAGAGGTAATAATTATGATGTTTATATTGGTGATGTGCGTTTATGGATACCCCGTTATCGGCAGCATACATATCCTGATGTGATGGTGGTTGAGGGACAACCTATTTATACGGGAACCAGCACAACAACCGTTATGAACCCAATGTTAATTGCTGAAGTTTTATCTAAATCAACTAAAAATTATGACCAAGGCGATAAGTTTCTTTATTATCGCTCTATTCCAGAATTCAAGGAATATATTTTAATTGATCAATATCAGTATCATGTGATGCAGTATGTAAAAACTGCGGAAAGTCAATGGTCATTCACTGAACTTGAACATGAATCTGCAATTTTATCACTGCAAACGGTTGATTTTCAAATTGAATTGCGCGATCTTTACGAACAAGTCAATTTTGCAGAAAATAACGAAGATTGAAATAATTCGTAATTCGTAATTCGTAATTCGTAATAACTCTCAACAATGTTAAAAAAAGAAATTTTATAGAACTATTGTCAAAAATCACCTATCGAATCGGGATTGTAATTACAAACTCTGCACCCTGTTCCGGTAATGAAATGCACCGTAACGAACCACCATGTTTTTCAGTAATAATTTGGTAGCTAATTGATAATCCCATACCAGTACCTTTACCAACAGGTTTTGTGGTGAAAAAGGGGTCAAATAAATGTGACTGGATTGCTTCTGGAATTCCTGTGCCATTATCAGCAATATGAACAACGACAGTTTCATTCACCTGGGTTGAAGAAATC
Organism: Nostocales cyanobacterium LEGE 12452; assembly: GCA_015206945.1. GTDB lineage: Bacteria > Cyanobacteriota > Cyanobacteriia > Cyanobacteriales > Nostocaceae > Nostoc. The sequence continues at coordinate 68,389 of JADEXV010000003.1, forward strand.
CGAATTATTGGTTCTGGACAAAGCCCATTTTGAAAAGCCTCTTCTAAAGCATCAATTGCATTTGCCAAGATATTCATAAATACCTGATTTAATTGTCCTGCAAAGCACTGAATTTTCGGTATTTTACCATAGTCTTTAATCACTGTGATTTGAGGGCGATGGCTTTGGGATTTGAGACGATATTGTAAAATTAACAGGGTACTGTCAATCCCTTCATGGATATCAGCGGTTTTAAACTCGGCTTCATCTAAACGAGAGAAGATTCTTAAACTAAGGACAATTTCCCGGATGCGACTGGCTCCAATCTTCATGGAAGTCAACATTTTAGGTAAATCTTCGGTTAAATATTCAATATCAGCTTCTTCTTTAGCATTTTGAATTTCTGGTTCTGGGTAGGGATAATATTTTTGATAAAGTTGAAGTAACCACAATAACTGTTGAGTATAATCATCAGTGTACTTGAGATTGCCATAAATAAAATTAACAGGGTTGTTGATTTCATGAGCAATACCAGCAACCAACTGTCCTAAAGAAGACATTTTTTCTTTCTGGATTAATTGGGACTGAGTAAGCCTAAGTTCTTGTAAAGTTTGCTTGAGAACAATATTTTTTTGTCGCAGTGCTTGTGTTCGTTCTTCTATTTTATCTTCTAGTGTTTGGCTATAAACTTCTAGCTTTTGATTCGCTTCATATTGTTCTGCTAGCAGTACCTTTACCTGTTGAATTAACTTGTTAAAAGAAATGGCTAAGATTCCAACCTCGTCTTCAGTTGTTACGGGAGCTTGGAGATCAAAATTAGATTCTTGGGTAACTTGTTGTGCCACCTGTGTGACAGCTTTGAGAGGACGAGTAATTGTTCGCGCAATTAAAAACCCAGTAATTGTTAAAATACTGCTTCCACACAAAAACAAGAGTCCTAAATGTTCCCATAACTTATATTGAGCAACCTCTAACAATGATATGGAATACAACACTGTAGTTGTTAAAGACTGACTTCCTCCTGTCAATACGATACTTTTGGCTAAATAGTTTTTGTTATCAATAGTAATTCGTCTAGCAGGCAAATCAGGATCAGGAAATTGCCAAGTTCCATTTTTAGCTGCCAACAAGGTTGCTGCAACTACACGATTTTGTCTCTGGACAATCAGGTGTTTGGAGGAACCCGCAGCAATTTTTTGTAGTAGACTATCTTCTACTAAGTCACCAATAATGATTCCTCCCAAGAGTCCTGCTGATGATTTGATTCCATTTGTTACCGCTTGTAGAACTTGTTGTCCATCTTCCACATCTACCAAATCGACTAAATGCGCTCCTTTACTAGCAGTACTGGTAATTACTTTGTCTAGAAATTTGGCTTGACTCAACGAGTTAGTCCGTAAATCTATGAGGACATTGCCCTGAGTATCGATTACCTTAATCCAATCCAATTTCAAAACAGACTTCAGTGGTAATAATATCTGCAAAAGCAACCCTTGATTACGCTGTTTAACAGCCTGATTCAGCATATCTCGATTAGCAATTAGCTCGATTTCAGTTTCTAGTGTTTGCTGCTCATGCTGAAAATCCTGATAAACTCGTTCGCTAAAACTACCGATTTGTTGGCTAAAGTTCTGATTCAAACTATCCATCAACCAATGTCCTAGCACTACCAAGCCCAGCATGAATATGCTCAGACAAATGGCAAGTAGCGGTAGAACAATTTTTTGGCTGAGTCTTAAACCCCGGAAAAATCTTCGCATGGCATATTCAATTTATTTGGCAGAAACAAAGCCATTATCCTGTAATAGTTTTTCACCATCTTTGCTAAAGATAAAATCAATAAAACCCTGAGTAGGTGCTGAAGGTGCTTTTTTCCAGAGAATACCTATGTGACGCACCATTTGATATTTACCAGTGGTGAAGTTTTGTGCTTTGGGAGCAACACCATTGAGACTGAGATGATTGACAGGCAATTTATTAATGAGGGAAGACGCCAAAGAAAAAGCACCGATGGAATTAGGAGTACTTTGTAAGGTTTCGATCAGTTCTCCTTCTTTATTCAAAATTACGGCTTTAGCTGTAGTCTTTTCTTCTCCCAAATAATATTTTCGCAATAACTTTTTTGCTGACTCGTCTTCGGGTCTATCTAAGAGTACAATATCTGCGTTAGCACCGCCTAATTCTCGCCAATTGGTGATGTCACCTTTGTAAATGGATTTTAATTGCTTGGTTGATAAGTTAGTAACACCTTTAACACTGCTATTGGTGGTGACAACTAACAAATCTTGTGCAAGTTCACGATATTGAATTTTCCTGTTATCTTCTTCTGGTTTAAGTTTTTGACTGCTACCAGCGATATCAATAATATCGTTTTTTAAAGCTGCGATCACACCTTCCGATTGGCTATTGGAAATAAACTCAATTTTGACAGTTTTATTTTGGGATTGATAAGCTTGTGCTAAAAGTTTTAAAACCGTTGCTGTTGAACTTGAACCACCAATTTTGATAATTTCTTTGGCTTGAGAATCAGCTTGGTTAGTAACTTGATTAGAATTTTTTAAATCAGTCGGTTTGACTGAGTTACAACTGCACATCCCAAGGAAAATGATACCGATGATTGTTGACTGAGCAATTTTTTTCATAAGTGAGTCTTTAAATATCCAAAACCAGATATCTGTCCTAAACTTTCATAGCTTAATATTCCCAAATAATTAGAAAATGTAACGGTAAAAGGAAATAATTCATGATAAATAAAATCCCCTACTTCTTAAAGAAATCGAGGATCTATGGCTTTCATTAGCAAATATGTTTTTTACTTAACCAAATTATTTTCCTAAATAAGCCTCTAGAACTTTGGGATTAGTTTGAATTTCTGCTGGTGTACCATCAGCTAAATTTTGCCCTTCGGCAAGTACCCAAACCCGATCGCACAAGGACATAACCACATCCATATTATGTTCAATAATCAAAAAGGTCATTCCGTCTTGACGGTTCCAAGTGATAATGCGATCGCAAATATCATCAATCAGTTTCGGATTCACCCCAGCAGCTGGTTCATCCAACAAAATTAACTTGGGGTTAGTCATCAGTGCCCGTCCCATTTCTAGCAGCTTACGTTGTCCACCAGACAAGCAACCAGCATAATCGTGTGCTTTTTTTGCCAAGCCCACTGATTCTAATAAGTACATTGCTCGCTCTTGCAGTTGCTTTTCTTCCTTAGCGACAATGTGCGGTTGTAACTGCACCTGCCAAAAGTTTTCACCCGTTTGTTTTTGCGCCGCCAGCAGCATATTTTCTAACACCGATAACCGCGAGAGAGTTCGTGCAACCTGAAAGGTGCGGATTACTCCCTGCTGGGCGATTTGATATGGTTGCAAATTGTGAATCGGTTCGCCGTCAAAAATCACTCGTCCTTTATCAGGGCGAATGAAGTTTGAGAGTAAGTTAAATAAAGTAGTTTTACCAGCACCATTGGGACCAATCAAGCCCGTAATGCTGCCTTTAGCAACTTCGATTTTCGCCTCATTAACTGCTTTGACACCACCAAAGCTTTTAGAAAGTCCAGTAGCTGCCAAAAGGGGAAGTGGGGATGAATAGTTATTTACCAAGGGTGAGTTCCTCTTTTTTCCCTAAGATACCTTGAGGACGCCAAATCATCAGTACCATCAAAATTAATCCGATTACCATGATGCGAAATGCGCCCAAACGTGCTTCATCAAGGGAAACAATTCTGGGTAAGACTTCTCGCGTCAGCGCATCGTAAGCAAAGAAAATTACCGCACCTACGATTGTGCCAACATTATTCCCAGAACCGCCTAAAATCACCATAATCCAAGTGTCAAAGGTGATCTGCGGTTGAAAATTATCGGGGTAAATGGCGCTGAGTTGCCAAGCGAAGAAAGCACCAGCGATACCCGCGATCGCACCTCCAAGCATGAGAGATTGTAATTTATACCAAAAGACATTTTTTCCCAGCGCTTTGGGAATTTCTTCATCTTCGCGGATGGCTTTGAGAATTCTACCCCAAGGCGATCGCACCAAAATTTCTAAGCGCCAGTATACAAATGCTAAAACCAGCAGCAACACCAGCATTAAACCCGCTTTTGGGTTGTAGTTATACAGTCCGATTACCCCAGAAATATAAATCGCTGCTGCCAAAAGTGCTAACACAATTCCCACACCCAAGCGGGATATAAATTCTTGCTTGCTAGTTGTCCTTTTGCCTAAATCAGTAGTCCGAGATATTTGAGTGGTGCGAATCCATTGCCACAAAGTAAAGAAAGTTACCGCAGCCAGCAGCGTTAAAAGCCCAATCATTACTAATCTGACAAACAAACTTGGTTCTGTGGATAGGGGTATGGGATAACTTTGGACACCAAACGCACCAGAAATCCAGGTGTCACCCACAGGTAATTCCTGATTGTTTACCACCAAACGAATTAATTCGCCCGTACCAATGGTGACAATTCCTAGATAATCTTCTCGTAAGCGGAGAGTTACAAAACCAATTATCAAACCCAATAAGGCAGCGACAATTGCCCCAACCAGTCCTGATACAAGTAAGGGTACGCCCTTTAAGCTTAACAATACCGTTGTATATGCTCCCAGAGTCATGAAAGCAATATGACCAAAGTTAATTAATCCCGTAAAGCCCCACTGTAAATTCAGTCCTAGTGCGAATAAAGCAAAAAGTGCTGTAGAAATTGCTAAGAAAATGAGATAGTCAACCATATTAAATTATTTGGTCATTTGTCATTGGTTATTGGTCATTTGTCATTAATTAATTATCCTCCCCTGCCTCCCCTGCTCCTCGGTCACTGAGCGTAGCCGAAGTGCTGCCCCCTCGCCGGGCGAATAAATTTTAGCGTAGCTTGAGCGTAGCTAATTTTATGGGAATACTATTTATTGTTGGTGTTTGGTGGTAGGGAATAATTAACGTATGAATTTACTGCGGCTTAGAATGCATCACTTAATCGAGCAATTAGGCGATGACGATTTGCAAGACATTTGGAATGTTCTTGAAGCTTTACATTATGACTTTTATATGCTCAAAGCGATACAAAAAGTCAAGCGATCGCAGCAACCGTGGGATATCTTAACCCATGAAGAAGCGGTAAGACTGTTGATGTTTTTCTGATTCAGCAGCGCTTTTGAGCTAGTGCCAGTGGCCCCTCAAGTTTTGGTGAAGGTAACGCCCAGTGAGTCTGGAAATGCGCTATGCCAGGTCTTTTTTGCTAGACCTGAAGAATTTAGAACCTGCCGCCTACGAGCGGGTACATGATTTTGTTTTTATTGAGTTAGCCCAAAAGTGGCAACTGACTGATTTAAAAGAACTGCGACAGCTTGATAGTGAAGGCATTTTTCACCGCTTCACCCTAGACAATTATCTGATTGGTATAGAAATTAGGGGTGAAATTGTGAAATTTTTGCGTGTCATCCCTATGCCAGATGTTTAAAGTCAAGAGTTAAAGAAACACTGAAAACTGTAAACTGTATAAGGCTAGGCAGGGATCGCTATAACCTTACATTAAACTGGTTTTGAAAAACACTTTATTTGAGATTTCCCTATGGATGCTAGGGCACTTTGGCAACGATACCAAAACTGGTTATATTTCCACGAGGGATTGGGACTGTACTTAGACATAAGTCGGATGCGGTTCGATGATGGCTTCGTGGATTCGTTGCGGCCGAAGTTTGACAAGGCGTTTGCGGATATGGCTCAACTAGAGAAGGGTGCGATCGCGAATCCCGATGAGAACCGCATGGTTGGACACTACTGGCTGCGAAATCCTGATTTAGCACCAGCTCCAGAACTTACACAAGAAATAGTTCAAACTTTAGAACAAATCGAAGCCTTTGCGGAAAAAGTCCAAACAGGTGCTATTCATCCTCCCAGAGCAAGCCGCTTCACGGATATTATCTCCATTGGCATTGGTGGTTCCGCTCTCGGTCCCCAATTCGTTGCGGAAGCTCTCGCTCCTGATTTCCCGCCCCTGAAACTTCACTTTATCGATAACAACGATCCCGCAGGTATCGATCGCGTTATCAATCATCTCCGAAATAGCCTCGCCAGCACTTTGGTTTTGGTGATTTCCAAATCTGGGGGAACACCGGAACCTCGCAACGGCATGATTGAAGTTAAAAAAGCATACGCCGGACACAATTTGGAATTTGCTCAATATGCGGTAGCAATTACCAGCGTTGACAGCAACCTCGATAAGCTGGCCAAAGAAGAAGGCTGGCTGGCCAGATTTCCGATGTATGACTGGGTAGGAGGACGCACCTCAGAAATGTCTGCTGTAGGGCTAGTACCAGCGGCATTACAGGGCATTGATGTTCGCGCTATGCTAGATGGCGCAAAAGAGATGGATGACGCTACCCGCGTCCCAGATGTGAAAAATAACCCAGCAGCCTTGCTTGCTTTGTCTTGGTACTTTGCAGGTAACGGAAAGGGCGAAAAAGATATGGTTGTTCTACCTTACAAGGACAGCTTATTTTTATTCAGTCGCTATTTGCAACAGCTGGTGATGGAATCCTTGGGTAAGGAAAAAGACTTAGACGGCAACGTTGTCCATCAAGGCATCGCCGTTTACGGCAACAAAGGCTCAACAGATCAACACGCTTATGTCCAGCAGTTACGTGAGGGTGTAGCGAATTTCTTTGCTACCTTCATTGAAGTGTTGGAAGATCGTCAAGGCCCATCCACTGAAATAGATCCTGGAGTTACATCAGGCGATTATCTTTCCGGTTTTCTCCAAGGAACCCGACAAGCGCTTTATGAAAATCACCGCGATTCAATTACAGTCACGATTCCCCAAGTTAATCCCCGAATTGTAGGGGCATTAATTGCTTTGTACGAACGTGCTGTTGGTTTATATGCTAGTTTGGTCAACGTCAACGCCTACCATCAACCAGGTGTAGAAGCTGGCAAAAAAGCTGCCGCCTCGATTCTCGATTTACAAACACGAGTAGTAGCAGTGCTACAAAAAGAAAAAACTCCCCTTACTCTTGACGAACTCGCCGAGAAGGCAGGCGCATCAGACCAAGTTGAGGCAATTTACAAGATTTTGCGTCATATTCATGCCAATCAGCGAGGTGTAGTTTTACAAGGCGATCTTCAGAAACCCGGTAGTTTGACTGTTTCTGCTAGCTGATAGCTTTAGTCTAAATCTCACATTTTGTCCATAATTGTTGTTGAGACAACAATTTTTTATTGTGAAGCATCCTAAATAGAAGATATATCTTCTGTCTAGGATGCTTCACTGTATAATTCGTAATTAAGTTTTATCACTCAATACCGTTTCGTCTAAGTATTGCTTTCTTCTCTTCTTTTGCCTAATTACGAATTATTTTAATTATGAATTGCCATCAGGCGTTGATTAAAGTAACTCTTGGGTAAAAAACAGCGATCGGGTAAAAAAGGATTGTTGAGATTTTGACATAAGAAAGTACTGGGTTTATCCCGATGACAAAATGGTGGCACGATTCCCCAATGTTCTGCTAGCCAAATCCAGTATCCTGTTTCAATTCTGCCGTAGCTTGATACCGTGAGAATCTCTCCAACGCTGTTGTTAATAGATACTAAATCTGACGAAGATTTGATGTCAATTAACAGCCAAGCTAACTCATCTATAGAAAAGTAATAGCCATTTTCGGCAGCGATATCGATGAACTGCTGTGGCTCTTTAGCTATTAGTAATTCTTCTTTGAGAGATGGCGTTTTTTGGGCAAAATCAAAAAGATCCCAAATCTGTCTTCTCGTAACTAGAAACCAGGCGAGTTCTTCTGCGGTCAAATTATAACCGTTTTCTCTTGCTAACTTGAGAAACGGCTCAAGGCTATCGGTTTCTGCTAGTTGACTTTTCAACTGGAAAGTTTGCTCTACTAATGACAAGAAATCAACAATCTTTTGCCATGTAACTTTGTCAAAGTTTTTGTTAACTTTTATTTGTTCTTTCCAATAGATGTATTTATCTTCTTTAAGAAAGAAATTCCAAATTTGATAATACATGGGTCATCTTGCCTAAGTTTTAAACTTGGTAGAGGTTTGTGATTAATAAACACCAGTGTAGTAAGTATAATGTGTTTCTTCGACAGTACTAAATGCTTATCTTATGTAAATCAAACTACACAGTGGCTAAGTATGAATTTTCTGTAAAGTTTGTCACTATAAATAACATTTACTGAGGGAAAGATGAAAGATTGTGATGCCTTGCGGTGGGCTACACCTAAGATTTTTATTGCTTCTCATAAAATAAAATTAAGTCAATAAATAGTATTAATTATTCATGAAGTAATTAATTGTAAAGCAATCTGCACTTTTGTTATTTTGAAACAAACCACATATTCCTACGGAGAAGAAAGCTAAGTATAGTGTATTGTCGAGAGGCACAGAGCTAAACTAAAAGTATATTTTATTGCTAACTTACTAGTATAGTTACGTAGAAATGAAGGTGATCGCCTTTATCTTCCTGTAAACTAAAGCAGCACTAAAAAATGGGGTTAGTGAATTATCGAGCTGGTGTATTAACTTTGAGATAAATGCGCGCGATCGCACTTCAGTTATTTTTAAACAAACCACTGAGACGCAGAGAACCCAGAGAGAAGAAAAGAGATATATTGTATTATCTTTAATTAATAGGTAAGTTGCGGAGAAAGTAAAAGCGATCGCTATTCCAATTACTACCTTTAATACGCCCCAAATAGCCTGTTAATGGTGATGAAAGTTCTATCAGTAAATCGTGAACTACTTCATCATTTAGCTTGGGGTTATGAGTAACATTGTAATGAACACGAATTTCTGTAACTGTAAAACTCTGGTGTGTAGCCTTTGAAGTTTCGTTGTCTTGTTCAGAAAGTTCTTTAGCTACTGTGATGAGCTGCGATCGCAATTTAATCTCTTTCTCAGCTTTATCAATATATTCATCAATTTTATAGTCAATTTGCCCAGGTTCTAGATATTGCTGTAATTCGACTAAGTTAATAGCACCTGGATATTTTGCCTTTAATTCAACTAGCTTTTGTAGAGTCATTACATTTATAATACTGATTTTAGATATCTGAGCAGATTCTTTCAGATTTTTAGTTGGTTGGCCTGGGCCAATAATCAACCGCATAGCTTGAAGATAATTTTCTTTAAGATGCCTTTTACCAATCCTATCTAATTCTTCTACTGCACGATCAGGAATGCTTTTACCTGCTTTGCATTCGCAAACAAGAGGGTAAGGCTGTGAGCAAAATAAGTCTAAGCCACCTGCACCGCCTTTGTAGTTTTCTTCAACTTTGAATCCTAAAAAATCAAGGCTACGGCGTGCGATGATTTCAAAGTCTGTACCAGCTTGATAGTTGCTTTTACCCTCGTCTTTTTCTATGCTGCGATCGCCCAATGCTGCAATATTATTTATCCAAGCTAAATCTGGATCGGGTTGCTTAATGAGCTTGTCACTACTCCAATCCAAAAATACTTTGATATCGTCGTCTAATTGTTTCGCTACTGGTTGGCTAATGGTTAGGGATGCGATCGCACTCTGCAATTCTTCCAATTCAGGATGCAGTGGGGGTTCTAGCTTTTCTAATTGGCGTTTGCGTTGGGCGAAGGTGCGATCGTTTAATACTGGTAAATCAACAGATACCTTCAACGGATCAGGTAAACCTATAAACTGGCTTTGTGGATTCACAGCTATTTCAATTGGCTCAGACAATAAATAGACACGCAAATAAGCAAGAAAGATATGCTTCCTTTGCAGCAAAATCTCTTGTAATTCTTTTGTTGTCCAAATATTTAATTGTGACAAAGCTTTTAACGATTCTGAGTTATTTACGATTTGGCACAGTTCACACTTACCCCAAGATTGAATCCAGACTGTTTCCGAACTTATTGGAGGAATAACTTTCTGGGTAATCGCCAATAAATTTGACTTGTAGTATTCTTCATTGGGTAAGACGTTGATTGAAGTTGGAGACGGATAAAGAGCAAAGGAACGCCCCGGCTGAATAAATGTTCGGGGTAGAGCTATAATTATTCGACCCTGTAGCAAACCTTCAACGTCGGTAGAAGATAGACATAAGGCAGTATTGAGCAAAAGTAGATTACTCATAAACCAAGTTTAATAATTAAATTATCAAGCATAGTATCTAGCTCTTTAGTTCCATTTTGATTTGGTATAGAGTGAGTTTCAGCAAGACATTCTTCATTTATTAAACCACTGGGAATTTGACCAGATGGATCGCTTAAAATTTCACGTATTAAGTAGTTATCAACTGCAATTTTGTTTTTAACTATAAACTGATAAATTTCCTCTTCACTAATTTCATAATCTTTGCAAGCTTGTTTAACAAATAAAATAGCTAAAAGAGGCTTAATATCCTCAACACTAAGCTTTACAAATTCTCCTCCTAAATTTTTAGAAAGTAGTTCATCTAAATGTTCTTTTCCTTTAGTATTAGGTTTCACGTCTTTGGCACGAACTAAGCAGCCACGAGTCATATCAAATGTTTTATAATCTATTAATCTTTTCAATGCGGCACTTACAAATCTATTGCTAGATTCTTGTACAACTGCTACGACTATTTTGACAACTCTTCCATCTTCCTTACCAATAATTCTAAAATTGAGGTAGCCTTTATCTACATTTTTGACTATAACTTCTTCAACTTCATCAATTTTTACTCTCTCTACAGTTTCGCCTTTCAGAGTTGATAAACAAAAACTTATAGATTTAGCTATGGTAGTACTGTCTTCAAAGTAATTGTCTATTGTGTTATCAAGTGCTGCAAGTTCTTTCTTAAAAGCTTTTTCAATTTTATGTAGTTGATCTACTGGTGTCGGTGGGCCACCAGGCAAATTCCAATTATTTGTACACCACTGTAAAACCTTTCTAACTATTGGTTTTTCTTTACCAAGCTCTCGTAAATTATTTTCATCGAAAGGATAGACAGGATGAGGTGGCGTTAAATTATTTGTATCATAAAAGTCTTTCAGCCAGTGAGAGACAAGAGTTACGACATCATCACTATTAAGATGCCTTAAATCAAATTTCTTTTCACCAATTCTATCAATCACTGAATCTGCTTGTGGTACAACTTTAACTTGTTGCGTCCAAGTTTCATCGAACATAGCCAGAATTAAAACTCCACGTTTAATTTTGCTATATATATCTTTTGCAAACAGAGCAATAACCTGTGATCTTGTAAAACCCTGTTCATTACAATTGAGGCTTTCTAACTCATCAAAGCAGATAACTATTGTCCTGTAATCACCAATTAAGTCTAGAATTTGACATACTGTTTGGAATGCTTCAGCTTCTTTATCGTCTTGGCTAGTATTTGGTAATCCCATAGAGTCAGCTTGTGACTGTGCTAAGTCTCTGCCAGCAAGCCAATTAATTGCAAATGAAACTTTATCTAAAGAAAGTGTCCATAGGATAGCCTGAATCAAATAAGGATTTTCAATGTTTGACTTAAGTTTCAGTACTTTAGCAGTCAAGGCATCAACGATTTTGGGATGTTGAGCTAAAACCCCAGGAAATCGCTTCATTAACTCTTGAGGAGTGTAGCTTGACTTATATACCTCATTGACTAAAGTAGTTGCCATCTCTTGCCATTGCATCACATTTTGATTACCAGTCTGTTTTAGACTAGATGACAATGTGTTTAGAAATTTAGAATGTATTTTGTTTAAATCACCATAATCAACTTCGCTCATATAGACGAAAAAACTATCACCTTCATCCTGAATATGGTGACGAATACGACTCATTAAGTGACTTTTACCCAGTCCTTTCTCAGCTTTAATAGTTATACCAATAACTGAACGTTTTCCTGTGCTAATTTGCTCTATTGCCTGATAAACAGCATCTGATGCATGAGCATTTATGGAAGGGACATCAGGAAAAGTTTGGTTCCAGATATCATAATTTCTGACTACTAATGATCTATCAAATGGGTTATGGCTTGTAATAGCTTTGTTGATGTCTGAATATGAAGAGAAGGAATTAATCATGATTGTGCATCTGCTGAAAATAACTACTAAGAAATAAAAGGGGAAAAAATCAAGTAACTTAGTTTAAAAATTGAGGCGTTTAGCATAACAGCGTAATCCACTGACTTTAGTAGTAATGGAATCTTCAATCTTGTCAGGGGCGCTATCTTCTATGCTTCCACCCTGAAGTTGCAAAATGTCCTTCTCCTGAATTTCTAGCAGCCATGTGTTGAAATCTTCACGACTAACCCGATCGCCTATTTCTCTCCTGATACGATAAATTGGGACAAGATCATCTAGGTTGTAGTTTTGGTTAAGTTTGTCGTAGACTTCCAATGCAACAGATTTAAACTCGTCGTAAGATGCGATTCCTTCAGAAAGCTTCACTAACGCACCCTTAACACCATTAACTGGTACATCTGCACCAACCATTGCAATATCAATCTGACTAATCCACTTCACCAACGCATTCGCCACCCAAGTGCTAACAGTTGTCTCTTCAAACTTAAAATCGCCACTTCTCAAACCATCACCCAGTACCTCTAAACCCTTGGGAGATGTTAGAGAATATCCCTTTTTGGAAATTGCGATCGCACCCTGCTTCTGTAATTCCTCGAATATGCCCTGATAATCTGCTACCTTTTGGCTTTTGGATACAATTCGCTTAGTGAGTTGACCCTTCTTAACTTCCTGCTGCACTCCTCCCAAATCCCACAAAGCCAAAAGAAGACGAGTACTAGTATTTTTTGATGTCATATTGAGTATATTTTTTGAGAAAAAGCATCATAGTAACTGTATCTTTCTAAGTTATTTATGCAGAAAAAATAACCGAGAAATTGCTGAAGATTTCGGCGTTTCAGCTAAATAGACTCATCAAAAATCAACAATATATTTCCTTAGGATGAATACGATTTCTCTCAAAGGCGGGATGGAATACTTGAGAAAATCCATGAATATAAAAGAGAAACGCTCTAGCTGTAGCAGTTGTAAATTAAGTGGTATATGTTTTTTCAATTCCCAGGGAAATAACAGGAATTCCAACTTTGTTTTTGCAACAGCAAGGCTTTTAGCAAATACAGGTGAGAACGAAATCCAATGAACACAATATATAAAGAACGTAAAATAGTTTCGCGTCTATTTGCAGTGCTGCTTTCGGCATTGTTAATGGTTCCCTTGCTGAGTAGCTGCGGAGGCGGTTCCCAAAAAGCTAATGTTCCACCACCAGTAGATGACACCATTGGTAGAACAGTGAGCGATCGCAAGACTGCAAGCCAAACCGAAGTTAAGAAAGGATTGGGTACAGGGCAAAAAGTGGCACTTTTGGCAGGAGCTGCGGCACTTTACTATATGTACAACCAACATAAGAATGCTCCACAAGAAGGAGCGCAAGGTAAATACTATCTATCCAAGAATGGGCGTGTATACTACCGTGATGCTGAAAATCGCGCTCACTGGGTAACGCCACCAGCAGAAGGAATTAGAGTACCAGAATCTGAAGCACAAAAGTATCGGGAATTCCAAGGCTATAACCGCAGCGCTACAGGTCGCGATCTCACTGGTCTAACTTCATCCGCAGCTCCAGCACTCTAGATCAGCGAAGCGTGTGTAAATAAGAAAGCGGGTTTCCCGGAGGATAACGCCGATCGCGCACGTCGGAAACACGAACTTAAATCAGGAGACAGATTATGGTAGATGAATTTTTCCGTAAGGCGAAGGATTTGCTTTTGGGGTCGAACGGCGATCAAGCCGATCAAGATGCCGAATTCCGCGATCGCGATGTACGTCCAGCCAGCGAAGATCCCTACGGCGATCCCGCAGATATCTCATCTTACGGCGATGTCCGCCCAGCCAGTGAAGACCCCTACGGCGATCCCGCAGATATCTCATCTTACGGCAATGTTCGCCCAGCTAGCGAAGACCCTTACGGCGACCCCGCCGACACAGGGGAGTTTGGTGATGTCCGTCCAGCCAGCGAAGATCCCTACGGCGACCCCGCAGATCAGGATTCCCGCCGTTAACGCAAAACCAATCTGGTGATATTGGTTTTCATAGGGTGATGAATTTTGGAATAACAAATAAGGCAGTGGGATTTGAACCTACTGCTTTTTATTTTGGCTGCTATTTATACAAATTACGAATTACGAATTATTTCCTGCGATCGCTCAATATTTTGACGCACAGATCGAGCCGAAGTACGCAAACCCTCTCTTTCTTCATCAGTCAGCGTCAATTCCAAAATACTCTCAATTCCACCGCATCCCAACCGACAGGGAACACCAATTACAACATCTTCTAAACCGTATTCACCTTGCAGATACGCCGCCACAGGCAACAACCGCGACTGATTTAATAAAATCGATTCTACCATCACACTAGTAGCCGACGCCGGGGCAAAAAAAGCACCTCCCGTATGCATCAATTCCACAATTTCTGCCCCACCGTTCCGAGTTCTTTCTACCAAACGTTCAATCGTGGTTGCATCCAGCAATTCAGTGATGGGAATGCCGTTAACGGTAGCATAACGAGACAAGGGAACCATTAAATCGCCGTGGCTGCCCAAAACCATCGCTTTGACATCGGTGGGCAAAACGCCCAATTCTAGGGCAATAAAGGTTTCAAAACGGGCGGAATCTAACACACCAGCCATACCCATAATGCGATCGCGTGGTAAACCAGTTGCTTGCCAAGCTAAATAAGTCATCACATCCAACGGGTTGGTGACGACAATAAAAATAGCATTAGGAGAATGAGCGATCGCATTTTTTGCCGCTTCCACCACAATCTTGGCATTAATTTTCAGCAAATCATCCCGACTCATCCCTGGTTTGCGGGGAAATCCAGCGGTAATTACCACGATTTGGGAACCTGATGTATCAGCATAATTATTTGTGCCGATAATCTGGCGATTATGTATTTCAATTCCCCTGGCTTCCATCAAATCCAACGCCAAACCTTGAGGCATTCCCGCAATAATATCTAGTAAAACTACATCTGCCAGGTTTTTCTCTGCAACGCGTTGAGCTAAAGTACTGCCAACCCTACCCGCACCCACGATGGTGACACGGGGTAAATTACAGACAATTTGGGAGCTAGGGGAAAAAGACATAAATTAAGATGCGATTTTTATTAACAAGAATTCGGAAGTCAGAATTCAGCATTTATTCTGACTTCTGAATTCTGACTCCTGAATTCTTTTTACTTATTTAAACTCTTCGAGTTGATCCACACGTAACCAAATATTAGGTGTTGGCACTTTCCCAAACTTAATCAGGGCGTAATCACCCTTAATATCGACAATTTCGCCCTTGGTTTCAAACAAATAAGGAGGAAAGCGAGTATCACTGGCTTTAGCCTCCAGACTGTTTTCTAGTTTCTCGCGCACAGCGCGAACCATATCACCTTTTTTGACTGCCATGAATTCCTCTCTCAAATTTGTAACGTCTTTCACCTGCATTTTAAAAGAGTTCCGAGTAGAACTCCTAACTCTTGTAAAGACGCGATTAATCGCGTCTCCTGACTCCCTGTAACGTTTGACACTGGGAGCAAAAATGACTAGATCGCCCAGCTAACCTAATTCGTTGAATTGCTGTACCACAAACTCGACAGGGTTCTCCAGCGCGGTTATAAACCCAGGCTACACCACCATAGTTGCCGTTAGTACCTTTAACATTTAAGAAATTACTAAATGTTGTACCACCAGCCTCAATACTGGTTTCTAACACTTGAATTATGGCTGTTCGCAAAAGTTCAATTTGCTTTAGCTGCAAATCTATACACAAGGTTTCAGGTAAAATTCCACTCTTAAATAATGCTTCATCAGCATAAATGTTACCTAATCCCGCCACTACCGATTGATCCAGTAGCGCAGTCTTAATCGGACGACGGCGGTTTTTGAGTTTGCTTGCTAGATACTCGACAGTGAATTCGGGTGAAAATGGATCTGCTGCCAGTTTTGCCAAACCAGTGATAATACTTTCTACAGCAACACCAGGCGGAACCCACCATATTTTACCGAAGGTTCGCTGGTCAACAAAACGCAATTCCTGCTGATCCCCAAAGAATAATCTAACCCGCGTGTGCTTGTGCAATGGTTCATGTCTATCCAGCCATAATAGTTGACCAGTCATTCGCAGATGAACTCCTAGCCAACTGGTTGATGAAGGGGAAGATGAGGAGAGTTCGGCGAGGAGATATTTACCGCGACGATGCCAAGTAGCAATCGCATGTTTTTCAATTCCATTAACAAACTCACCGACAGAAAACGGGTAGGCGATGGTGCGATCGAGCAACACATCTCCTCCCGTGATTTCTTGGTTGAGGGTCAATTGATTTAGACCCCTTCGGACTGTTTCAACTTCAGGCAGTTCAGGCATTCAAGCTGAGTTAAGCAGGCAATTAAGATTTATTTGAGGGATTGAGGAAGAAGAGATGGGGTAGTAACTTACATAGCCGTAGATGGCTCGTATTACTACCCAAAAGAAACCGTAAATACCCGCAGGGCGGCTCTCGTAGATTAGGGTAGGCTAGGACAAAGAATGAATGAACTGAAATTTTCAGACTTCATACTTCAGACTTTAAGACTACCCTTCATCATCGCATCAAACAACCCCCTTGTAGCTTTGCTGCTATTTTTTCGGTGCTTTAGCCTTTGGTGCTTCAACCTCGACTAATTCATCCTGGGCAAAGTTGTTGGTATTAATACCAGAGTAATTGACCTTATCAAAGCGGACAATTACAGGGTATTTGATGCCGCTTTGGTCGATGGAAGCCACAGTTCCTAGATCCTGAAACCAGTAGGATTCAGGGCGGAGAATACGTACTTTAGAACCACGTTGAACCATGATTATTTTCCCTTTTAGTTATCAATCGCCAATCTAGAGGGCTAATTGATTTCACTCTACAACCTCAAGGTCGCAGCAAGAGTCTTTGTTAAGTTATTTGTCTGAATTGGGGAGTGGGTATGGGGCATTGGGCATGGGGCACAAGAGGCAGAGGGGCAGAGGGGCAGAGGAGAAAAACTTCCTTTCTGCAACTTATCCCCTACTCCCTCATCTCCCCTGCTCCCCGGTCACTGAGCGTAGCCGTTGGCGTGGTAACAGAGCGTAGTCGAAGTGCAGCCTCTCGTAGAGAAGCTCCCTCATTTCCCCAGTTACATACCATATCCAAAATTGCAAAAGGTATCAGACCCTACTTGACAAGGTAGACGTTATAGCGTACCTTCATTCGCAAATAGCTATTTTGTAAAAGCTTATGTTTTAGTTAAGACAAACACACTTCCCTCATTACCTCTGCTGATCCGCAGATCGTTATCTATATAAGTGATATCTAACCAGCCTTGCTGTTTGTCACTGTTTATGGCAACATCAATTCCGGGAAATTTTCTACCTTCTTCAATTTGTTGGATAAAAGTTACCGGAGAATTGTATTCTATTAAACGTTGTAAGCCGATAATAGAACGCTCAAATTTTACTTGGACACGCCGACCTGAAACTGGCTCAAATTTAGCAGCAACGCTGACTAATCCTTCTAAATAAGGTAAGCCATAAATCTCAGCTATGTTGTAAACACTGGTAGTCTCTACCCGGATACACTGATAGATTTGACCCAGTTTGCATAAAGGTAGACGATCTAAGTTTAAAAGAGCCTTGCTAGTGGTGTATAGTAATCGCCAATTGCCATCTAGCAAATTACTAGCTTCCACCGGACGGGGTGTAGGATTAAAGTCTTCTAAATTTGCGATCGCTGCTAAGATAGCCTGTTTCTGTTCTTCGGTCGCCAGTAGACCGCGATTTGTACCAGCGATCGCATCCATAAGAGCCGCTTTTCCCATCATCGCCTGTCACCTCAAAAATCACTCACTTTCCATCAGCATAAACAAGATATTAATGACATATATGTAGAGCCATAAAAATTACTAAGAATCGCTTGGACTAAGCCTTATGCTTATTAAATAAAAAAATTTCTATCTGAATGCGGATTTATCAATTAAAGGGTTGAAAAGATAACTAAATTAATCCGTGTCAAGTGATAGACTCTAAATGTCAACTTACGTAAACCTTTTCTTGCCCTGACTCGATATGTTGAACTCTCCATTACGTGAAGCTGCTCGTAACCAAAGAGCCGATGTCATCCCCCTAAAGCCGGAGTCCTCATTGTTGGACTGGTTACAAAACAACGGCCGCATCATCGCGCGTGACGTTCACGAACCGGATTTTCAAGCTGACGAAGAAGGAATAGACTCCCTAATGGGTGTAGATGATGGAATTGGCTACGACCTCGATGATGATGACGATGATGATATAGGAATCGCTGAGAATTAGCCTTTTTAGGCTAGGGACTTGGTAGTATCCCTAGTTACTGCTATTCAATTTTATAAGTGTGGAGTGAAGGGAAACTTCTGTGGACGCTAAATTATCTCCTGAGCAAGGATTAAACATTTCTGGAATCGCTCTAGCCTCTTTATTAGCCGTAGGGCTAGGTACAACAGCATTCTTCTTGGATTCGATGGCTAATCGGCTACCTTGGCAAAGCATGTCGCTAACTCTGCCACTACTGTTGTGTGCGTTGGGTTCAGGTGTAGTGGGCTATTGGGTAATACCTTTACTTCAAGCACTTAAAACTGGGCAAATAATTCGTGAAGATGGGCCTCAAGCTCATCTCAAAAAGGCAGGCACTCCCACAATGGGCGGTATATTTTTTATACCTGTATCTGTGTTGCTTGCCTGCATATTGTCTAACTTTTCTAAAGAGGTGCTTGCAGTTTCGGCTTTGACAATTAGCTATGGATTGATTGGCTGGCTTGACGATTGGCAAATTCTGCGCCGGAAATCAAATAAAGGTATATCTCCCCGCACAAAACTAGCTTTGCAGGTGAGTTTTGCGGCTGTATTTTGTCTATGGCTGATGTTTAATCAACCTTCTAATATTACAAATATTGCTTTGCCTTGGGTGAGCTTCACACTACCATTAGGATTCCTATTTTGGCCTTTAGCGGGTTTTGTACTAGTTGCAGAAAGTAATGCGACTAATTTAACAGATGGTATTGATGGTTTGGCAGCAGGAACAGTAGCGATCGCACTTTTGGCATTAGGTGCTTTAGTCGCCCCAACAGCACCAGGATTGATGGTTTTCTGTGCTGCTTTAAGTGGTGGGTGCTTAGGTTTCTTAGCCCATAATCGCAATCCAGCCCGCGTTTTCATGGGAGATACTGGTTCCCTGGCACTGGGAGGAGCTTTAGCTGCTGTAGCATTATTAACAAACACCTTAGTAGGTCTGTTTATTCTCAGTGGTATCTTCTTCGTAGAAACCCTTTCGGTGATGGCACAGGTAAGTTATTACAAAGCCACGAAAGGCCCAGATGGCAAAGGCAAACGTCTCTTCAAAATGGCACCCTTGCACCATCATTTAGAACTTACTGGCTGGTCAGAATTACAAGTGGTTGGAGTGTTTTATATAATTGCAGCGATTTTGGCTAGCATCTGTTTAGCGATCGCTCCATTCTGAATGTTTTAAAAACTGCTTCAATATAAAAAACAACTCCCACATCTTCAGGGAGTTGTTTTTTTATAGGGTAAATTTATAAAGTCATGGAGTCAATCTAAAATCTAAAATTGTTTGAACGCTTGCGGTGTTCTGAATTCTTTATTCTTCAATTATAGGCATTTACATATTCCCTAACTCGATTCTTCCCTGTTCGCTTTGCCTCAAGCATCGCTTGATTTGCTCGATTCAGAAAATCCTTAACCGTAATCCCTGGTTCTGATACAGCTATTCCAAAAGAAGCGGTGATACTTTCGAGGATCTGATCGCCGTCCTTCAATTGCATTTGTTCAATATCTAGCCTTAATTGTTCCACTCGCTTTCTGAGCGTTTCCAGTGTCATATTAGGCATCACAATCACAAATTCTTCACCACCCCATCTGCAAGCAATGTCAAAGGAGCGAATAGATTTTAAAAGTAACTTTGCTAATCCCTGGAGAACAATGTTGGCAGTCACGTGTCCATAGCGCGAATTGTAAGACTTGAAGTTATCGATATCAAGGAAAATCATACTAAGAGGTTGTCCCGATCGTTCAGCTTCTGCTAGCCTTTGTTCTGTTATGCTTTCCATATAGCTTTGATTGAATAGTTGGGTCATCCCATCCCGTAAGTTCTCATGGGTTAGACGTTGTTTTATCGATAGATTATTTAGTGCAATGCCTAATGTTCTAGCAATAATCTCAGAAGTTTGTCGATCTTCTGGACTGATTTCTTCAAGCGCGTCGAGGTGTAAAATCCCCACTACTTCGCCTTGTGCAAACAATGGAACGCACAAATGTGTGCCGCTAACAGGCTGTATTAAGTGACTGCACATTAGTCCTGAATTACGAGGCGATAAAAGATTTAATTTTCCTCTCCGCAAAGCCCAACAATCAGATAGTGAAAATATTTCTTTACTCTTTCTTTCACCTCCCCAAAAACTATTCATCTGAACATAATTTTTAGAATTAGCAATTATATAGATAGAACCACTCATATTCGGAAATAGCTTGGAACACGTTAAAGCAAATACTTGATACACCTCATCTTCAGACTCGCAGGAATAAAGCATATCCGTCATATCTGAGAGATATATAAGTTCTCGTTTTTTTGCTTCCAATTCCAGTGTTTTTTCTTCTAGTTGCCGATTTAAATCAGTCAGCGATCGCTGCGCTTCTATAGATTCTGTAATATCAATACTGATCCCACCGATACGGTAAGCGCCCGTTGCGTAATCGCTAAACGGAAACTTAAATGATAGCCAGTAGCACGGCTGATTGTTACCAGGTACTTTTACCTCTTCAATTAGCTTCAAAGGACGTAGAGTCTTCAAAACAACTCGATCGTTCTCCATAACCTGCCGCCCCTCTTCTGGATCTGGCAAGAATTCACTATCAGTTTTTCCCAACCATTCTTGTGAATTTACTGAAAATCTAGACTGTATTTCCTGGTTGTAGTAAAGCACTCTAGATTGCTCATCTTTGATATATGCTGCAAATGGTCCTTGATCTAGGAATAGCCGTTGCATCTGCTGGCTACGTTGCAGTTCGCGGGTATCTTCTTGATATCTGGCGATCGCCTCTACAATTTGATAAGCCGTTGGCATTAGGTAGAGTAAGGCAGACAAGGAAATAAACGCCATTACATCGAGTACGCCTAAGTGCAGCAGGGACACTGCCATATATGGCTCAAAGATCGCCAAAAAGTGATCGAATCCGCTAAATAGTACAAATCCACCTGATAAGAAAAAGGCTAGCCAAAACTTAGAAGGGATAGTTGCCTTAGTTTTGGCAAAGAAAACCCCTATTATTATGGGGATACCAAAGTATGAAAATGCAGTAATGCTGTGAGCAATTATGCAATTCCAGTAAATAGGTTCCATTACTGATCTGATATTAATATTTCATCCGTTTGACTATAATTCTGGGTAGCCTCAAGATGTAAGTGGATAAAGGATGATTTCAGTGCTTCATAACTGAATTTTATGGTAGCTTTCTGAAAAGTTGCTCATTTCACCCCCTTAGCAACCTGACTTACCAAGTGAGTGAGTTCGGGTAAAATCAGTTTTTCCATCGCCAGTCGCACAGCATTACTGGAACCAGGAAGCGAAAAGATTAATTTATCTTGATAAATACCAGCAACGGCACGAGAAGCGATCGCCCGCGAACCAATTTCTTGATAACTTAAAAAACGAAATAACTCACCAAATCCCGGCAAAGTTTTCTCCAGTAACTTCTCAATGGCATCGTAGGTGGTATCTCGTGGTGCAATACCTGTACCACCATTAAAAATTACAGCATCCAAATTTGTGCTTTTACCTAGATTTTCTATCTGCCCTTGAATTTGTGTTGGTTCATCTTTAATAATCGTGTAGGCTCCTACAGCATGGTTAGCACCAAAGAGTAATTGCTGAATTAGCTGACCACTTTTGTCTGTTTCAAAAGTGCGTGTATCGCTGACAGTAACTACAGCACAAGTTACGAAAACTCCAGGCGAGTCTGGATGGGGTTGTGGCATTATATGTCACTCATGTACTTTTAATAATGGATAATTGGGCATGGTAAATGGCGCATTGACAATTACCAATGCCCCATGCCCTATGCCCTATTCTCTATGCCTCATTTTTACTCAGTCCCAGATCGTTTTCTTCCGCATACCGTTCCATGAAGCGCATAAAGCGCTCCCATTCTTGAGCAGATTTCATTACGTAAAGTGCTTCTAATTCTTCCGGTTTCCCGTTAATAAATTTAGCTTTAACCTCACGGGTAATTATCTCGCCTTCTTCGTCAATCAAGTACATCCCGGTAATATCTTCGGTAGTACCTTGATCTAAAATTTTTGGATTCGTAAAAATAAACGTCGCTGTACCACTGTCCCCAGTGCGCGATCGCGTCAAGCGCACATCTGGAGTTACCTCTTCGTCAAGACCTCTAGAAAACTGGATTTTCGCCATGATGAATGAATTTAAACTTTGGTGATGGTTAATTTAATATTCTCTCATCAATTAGAACACCACGGTCTAGAGACTACTGTTATTCAGTTTTTAGTGTATATACTTAAATCGCTTCTTTTTCAAGTAATAAAGTTACGGGGCCGTCGTTTTCAATCGTAACTTGCATCATTGCACCAAACTTACCTGTTTCTACCTGCAACCCGCTAGCTCTTAACTTGATAACAAAACGATTATACAAATCTTCTGCCGATTGGGGAGCGGCTGAACGGTCAAAAGAAGGACGGCGACCTTTGCGACAGTCACCATAAAGTGTAAACTGACTGACAACTAACAAATCGCCGCCAATTTCTTGTATAGATTTTTGCCAGCGATCGTCTCCTCCTTCGTTAGGAAAAAGCCGCAATTCTAAACATTTACGCACCATCCAGTCGATTTCAGTATCAGTATCGGTATTGGTTATACCTATGAGCAAATTTAGCCCCCGCCCAATTTTGCCGACAATTTCATCATTAACTGTAACTTGAGATGATTTGACTCGCTGGATAACAACGCGCATTTTTACTAATTCGTAATTCGTAATTATTGGTCAAACACTCGCACGTAATTTACAGCAGTTAGCAAGTTAAGAAGCTGATAATGCAGGGGAGTGAGGAAGCGATGTCTACGACGGTCACTGAGCGCAGCCGTTGGCGCAGCCTCTCGTAGAGAAGTGCGGACTACGCCTACGCTATTCTCTCATTTTCCATTGCTCAAAATTGATGGCGGAGCCATTGAGAATTCATTCCCAGGTTCCACCTGGGAACGAGTAGTAAGTTTCTAACTTTTATTTGCCAAAGCCTTTACCGCGAGAGGTTGAAGGTAGACAAATGCATTTTTCAAGTTGACTAATTAAAGCCTCACGATCCAAATTTTGACCAATCAGCACTAGCTGATTTTTCAATTGACCTTTCCATTCATCATCATCCAAGGTGAAGCGTTTACCGCAAAGGTGAAAAATATGACGCTTCGGACTTTCATCAAACCACATAATTCCCTTGGCTCGGAAGATATTTGAGGGTAGCTGGTTATCTAAGAAATACTGAAACTTCCTAATAGAAAAAGGCTTGTCACTTTGGAAAGAGATGGAAGTAAAACCATCATTTTCTAAATGGTCAGAATGATGGTGGTGATCGTGGTCATGGTCGTGATGATCGTGACCGCATGTTGAGTGGTCATGATCGTCGTGGTCGTGATGATCGTGATGTTCATGATCGTGATGGTCGTGTTCATCCACCACTGTGTCGAAATATTTATCCGACTCAAACAGACCAACACTCAAAATTAAAGGAAGTGGCACTTGCGATCGCGTCGCGCGGATAATTCTTGCTCCTTCCTTAACTTCGTTAATTTTTCTTTCTAACTCGTTCAAAGTAGCTTCATCAACCAAATCTGCTTTGTTCAGCACAATTACATCGCCATAAGCAATTTGGCTGTATGCTGCCTCAGAGTTAAATAAATCTAGGCTGTAATTTGCTGCGTCTACCACAGTAATAATCGAATCCAAGCGAGTTAAATCCCGCAATTCTGTGCCCAAAAATGTTAAAGCTACTGGTAGCGGATCTGCCAATCCAGTTGTTTCCACTACTAGATAATCTAAATTTTCTTGGCGTTCTAAAACTTTGTAAACTGCATCTACTAAATCATTATTAATAGTGCAGCAGATACAACCATTATTTAGTTCCACCATGTTCTCACCAGTGGAAACAATTAGCTCGTTATCGATGCCAATTTCGCCAAATTCATTTACGAGAACAGCGGTTTTTAAACCCTGTTGGTTGTTGAGGATATGATTGAGTAAAGTCGTCTTGCCACTACCGAGGAAACCCGTAATAATTGTTACTGGCATTCCTTGTTTGGGCGTATCCATTGCCGAAGATTCGGGTGTAACTGCTGATTGCATAGCGCTGTTATCAAATAATCAAAAAATAGTAATGTAGCGCAGATAGTCCAGAAAACACTAGCACCGCTAGAGGTAAGTCAAAAGTTAACACTGAGCGGAGTCGAAGTGTCAAAAGTCGAAACCCTTGATTTCTGGGCTTTCGAGATTTTGTCCAATAGTATGTTGATTTCCGCCGTGACGTACTAGCATAGGGATGCTGGACTGTCATCCCAGCGGCTTTACCCTATTATTACGTATCTCCTTATTTCAGCATTACTCTGTTATGACCCTAACCCTTTACAATACCCTCACCCGTCGTCAAGAACCGTTTGAAACAGTCGAAACAGGCAAGGTTAAGATGTATTACTGCGGCGTGACGGTATACGACTACTGCCATTTGGGTCATGCTAGAGCTTGCATCGTTTGGGATGTAATACGCCGATACCTCCAGTTTATCGGTTATGAAGTCCGATATATCCAGAATTTTACTGATATTGATGACAAGATTCTCAATCGAGCCTGTGCTGAACATTCATCGATGGAAGCCATAGCCGATCGCTTTATCAAAGCATATTTTGAGGATATGGCGCGATTGGGAATCAAAGAAGCTGATGAGTATCCCCGCGCTACCCATACGATGAATGGCATTCAGCGGTTAATTCATGAGTTGGAAAATAAAGGTTTTGCTTACCCTGCTGACGGTGATGTGTATTATGCAGTGCGGCAGTTTGCTGAGTATGGTAAGCTTTCGGGACGCAAGTTAGAAGATATGCAAGCGGGAAAAAGCGATCGCGTCAACATCGAAGATCCAGAGTACCAGAAAAAGAAAGACCCCTTCGATTTTGCTTTATGGAAGGCAGCAAAACCGGGAGAACCAGCTTGGGAATCACCTTGGGGCGCAGGTCGTCCGGGGTGGCATATAGAATGCTCCGCAATGGTACGCGATCGCCTGGGTGATACCATCGATATTCATGCTGGTGGTGCTGACTTAATTTTTCCCCACCACGAAAATGAAATTGCCCAATCTGAGGCTGTAACCGGAAAACCCTTAGCGCGTTACTGGTTGCATAACGGCATGGTAAAAGTAGATGGTGAAAAAATGTCCAAATCTTTGGGCAACTTTATCACTATTCGAGAATTGCTGGATCGAGGAGTGGACCCGATGGCAGTGCGGTTGTTCGTGCTGACCGCTCAATATCGTACACCCATAGATTTTACCGACGAAGCGATCGCCGCAGCAACCAACGGCTGGCACACCATTAAAGAAGGTTTACTCTTCGGCTACCAATACGGCAAAAAACTAGGCTGGGGAGTGGGGACTACCTCACTACTTCTTGAAACTGTTGAACGCTTTCAAGAAACTGTAAATAATGACTTTAATTTTCCTGGTGGGTTAACAGTGCTGTTTGAATTAGCCAAAGAACTGCGCCGTGAGGGAAATATTATTGTGCATGAAGGGAAAACAGAAACATCACCAGATGAGTTACAGCGTCAATGGCAAACTCTCGTCACATTAGCTGGAGTCTTGGGTTTAGAAGCCGAAATAGAAGCCGAAACTGACAAGAGTAATGGTTTAAGCGATGCAGAAATTGAAGCAAAAATTCAGCAAAGACAAGAAGCACGGATTGCCAAGAATTTTGCCGAAAGCGATCGCATTCGCGACGAACTTCAAGCACAAAGTATTACGCTAATTGATAGCCGTGATGGTACGCGCTGGCATCGGAATTAGGGAGAGTTGGGAGTCGGAAAGCAGGGGAGCAGGGGGAGAAATTGTAGTAAGTTTTTCCCCTCTGCCCCTCTGCCCCTCCGCACCTCTGCCTCTTATGCCCAATGCCCCATTCCCCATTCTTTATTCCCCATTCTTTATGTGGTCTGAACTCAAAAAAGCGATCGCTAGTTTCGATATTCCCGCTGATTGGATTGGTATTAGAGCCGTAAAGGAAACTTCTACTAACCGTTTAGTCCGTGACGCCTTACCCCAACTAAACGGCAAATCCTTCACTGTCGGAGCCATGCTGGAAGTTTTGGTCAATGGCTGTCTGGGTTATGCAGCTACTAACTCTCTAGAACTGTCTTCCCTGCAAACCGCTGCCCAAACAGCCTACAAACAGGCACTAGCAGCAAGTGAATGGTGGATACATCCCTTCCGTGAAAGTGAGCGCCCTAAAGTCGTTGGTGAATATAAATCTCCATTTCTTGAGCCATTGGATGCTCTGAGTCCAGGAGAAATCAACGATTTACTGGTTCGCATTTGCCAAACGCTGAAAGTTAACGACAAAATTGTGCAAACCATAGCCAGTGCTAGTACCACTGAGAGAGAATCTTGGTTTGTTAGCAGCAACGGCTCAGAAGTTTATCAAAAAATTCTATCTATAGGCACTCATTATGGAGCCACCGCCCAAGATGGAGCAGTTGTACAGCAGCGCAGCAACAACGGCTCGCAAGCAAACTGTTACCAAGGCGGACTCGAACTGTTAAAACAAGAAAACTTATGGCATCGGGTGCGGCAAATAGGTGAACAAGCAATAGAACTCTTGACAGCAGAAGAATGCCCAACCACCCGTACCAATTTAGTTTTAGCTCCAGATCAAATGATGCTGCAAATCCATGAAAGTGTTGGGCATCCCCTAGAAATTGACCGAATTTTGGGAGATGAGCGTAATTATGCTGGGGGCAGCTTTGTTAATAAAAGCGATTTTGGCAACCTAGTATATGGTTCGCCTTTGATGAACATTACTTTTGATCCTACCGTGCCTGGTGAATTTTCTAGTTACGGCTTTGATGATACTGGTGCTGTAGCAACACGGGAGTATTTGGTTAAAGAAGGTGTACTGCAACGGGGTTTAGGCAGTCTAGAGAGTCAAGCCAGAGCAGGTGTAGCAGGAGTTGCCTGTGCCCGTGCTTGCTCATGGAATCGACCAGCGATCGATCGCATGGGTAACTTGAATTTAGAGCCTTTAAACGGCACTTTTGAAGAGATTATTGGCGGGATAGAACACGGCGTTTACATGGAATCTAACCGTTCTTGGTCAATTGACGATCGCCGCTACAAATTCCAATTTGGTTGTGAGTACGCTAAATTAATTGAAAACGGTAAACTTACCAAAACCCTTCGTAATCCAAATTATCGCGCCACAACACCAGAGTTTTGGCATAGTTTAATTAAAGTCGGAGATGCCACAAACTGGCAAATGTATGGTACTCCTTATTGTGGCAAAGGAGAACCAAATCAGGCCATTTGGGTAGGACACGGTTCACCTGTCTGTGTATTTGCTAATGTTGAAGTTTTTGGTGGAGGAACTTGAAAAATACAATAGTTAGGAGTTAGAAGTTGGTAGTTAGGAGTTTTGAATTGAGTAGGTAGGCATAATTAAACATAAAATAAAATCCTAACTTGTAGTGAGCGATAAATCGCTCAAAAAAGATTATCAGGACTAAAGTCCTTACTACAAACTTTAATTTATTTATGCCTAGCTACTTATAAAAATTCTTTTAACTCCTAACTCCTAACTCCTAACTCTTAACTCCTAACTTTCTCCCTCTCTCTATTCCCTATTAATATTTAATATCCATGAAAATTGAGGAATTATCTGCGTTAGAAGTCAGCTTTAATCGACTGATTGAAAGTCTGCTGATTAAAAAAGCAGAAGATGAACAATTCACTGTGAGACTTAGCAGTGAAATAAGTCAATTTACTCGTTTTAATCATGCAAAAGTGCGGCAAACTGGTTGTGTTGCTGATGGTTGGATAGAACTGACTTTGATGCAAAATCAGCGCAACAGTGTTCGGCAGTTTCCCTTTACTGGGAATTGGGAGGTAGACTGGCAATTAGCATATACTGCTTTGCAAGAACTACGTGACGAACTTATTCTACTACCCATCGATCCATATCTAGTTTTGCCATCAGGAAATAATATCAGTAGAGAAATACATTCTGGAAATTTATTGGCGGCTGAGGCAGTAGTTCCAACTGTACTAGAACTAGTTGCTGAATTGGATTTTACAGGAATATATGCAGGTGGAGTGGTAATTAAAGCTTATGGTGATTCTAGCGGTCAAAAACACTGGTTTGCTACTGATTCTTTCACATTAGATTATTCTCTATTCTCTACATCTGGACAAGCTGTTAAGGGTACATTTGCCGGGAGTGATTGGAATGAATCTACATATATCGCCAAAATTAGCGAAGCTAAAAAACAACTAGAATTGCTTGCTCACCCAACTAAAGAACTGCCACGTGGACAGTACAAAACTTATTTTGCACCTGCTGCTGTTGCAGATTTATTATTGATGCTTTCTTGGGGAGCTGTGAGCGAAGCTGATATCCAACAAGGAAACAGTGCTTTAGCTGCTTTATGGCGTCAAGAAAAACAACTTTCTCCAAGATTTAGTTTAAAAGAAAATTTTCAGCGGGGATTAGTGCCGCGATTTAATGAATTGGGAGAAATGGCAGCACCGGAGTTACCTGTAATAGAAAAAGGATATTTGGTAAATACTCTGGTGAATTCTCGAACTGCTAAGGAATATCAAAAAATTGCCAACGGTGCTAATGGTTCAGAGACTTTACGAGCGCCAGAAGTGAGTACTGGTAATTTAGGATTTGAGCAGATTCATTCAAGTTTAGATACAGGATTATATGTATCAAATTTGCATTACTTGAATTGGAGCGATCGCCACACTGGTAGAATCACAGGTATGACTCGTTATGCTTGTTTTTGGGTAGAAAATGGGGAAATTATCGCACCCATTGAAAACTTACGTTTTGATGAAAGTCTCTATCGCTTCTGGGGAGAAAATCTAATAGATTTGACTACTTTTCAAGAATTCATTCCCGAAGTAGGTACTTATGAAAGTCGTCAACTTGGAGGTAGTTTAGTTCCCGGTATGCTAGTGGAAGATTTTACATATACTTTGTAGTCATATTGTGTAAAAATACTCTATTTTTGCTAGAGACGCGTTAGCGAAGCCCAGTCTAAGTTCACGTCTCTACAAAAAATTATAAAATCACCTATCTCTGTAAACTGCATTAATTACAATATCTTTGATACTCAAGTAAAGAATTAATAGCAACAATAAAAATTGCTCAAATTGAAGAATTGGATCTAAACGCCAACCTTGATAATACAAGATTACTCCACTTAACAACATTATAATTGGCGTAAATATTAAGTTGGATAAGGTAAAGGGCTAAAGCCCAACCTCTAAGCCTGGTTCCACGCTGGGATAGCCAAGCTACTGTTAAAATTAAGTAAATAATTGCCCAAAGGAAATAAATAATTCCAATGAAACCAGCTAGATTTAATCCAAAGTTAACTTGAGCGAAAGTAAGCATTTATTAAAAATCCTGCTTAATTACAAGCTAAAATTTTAAATTTATTAGTAGGTAGATTCCCTAAAATTATTCCTTTATGAAAATTGTTGGGTTAAGCAATAGCGAAACCCAACCGATAATTTTTCCTCATCTCTCGTTAGAACCTCTATCTTTTTTTGCCAGGAGGTGAATTGCGCTGGGTGAGGTTATCAATTTGCAATTGTTGCCGTCCGTTGGTGATAATTCGCAACATATCTTTGAGATCCTGCTCGATATTTCCCAGGATGCCATCGGCATAAGCATCAGCACCATCTTCAATTTCTTGAGCTTGAGCGATCGCAGTTTGCCTCATTTGCTCTAACTCTTGCTGACAAGCATACCGCTTGCGGTCAATCTCGGCGAGGGTTTCTTGCATTATTCCCTCACACTCTTGTTGCACCTGTCGCCGCAGTTGTTCAGCTTCCTGTTCTGCGTGTTGAATAATATCGCTTTCAGCTAAAATTTGCGCTCTTTTTGCTTGTGCGGCCTCAACAACCTGCTGTCCATACTCTTCCGCCTCTAGCAGAATTTCATCCTTTTGTTCTAGAATCGCTGCTGCTTCTTGAAAAAGTGATGGTAAAGCAAGCCGGATGTAATCAAGCTGATCTAGCAGCTTTTCTTCATCTATGAGTGTGCGTCCCGTCAGCGGAATCCTGAGACTAGAGAGAACCATTTCCTCTAGGCGGTTGAGTTCCTGCTGAATATCTATGCTTCCCTCTCCACCGAGATGCTCTTGAGGGGGGGGATTGCTTCCGTTGAGATTGGAGTCAACATTGGAGATTTGTGATTGTAGCATTGGTATATATCTAGGGCAATGTGTGGAGGAACGAGATGATCGATAGAGCCACCAAACCTTGCAATCTCTTTTACCACACTACTACTTAAAAAACTATACTCATTTGAGGTTGCAAGAAAAACTGTTTCTATTTGGGTAGAAAGAGTTTTATTGGTGTGAGCCATTTGCAGTTCCACTTCAAAATCTGACACAGCCCGTAAACCCCGGAGCAAAACTTGTGCTTGTCGCATTTGGGCATAGTTGACGGTAAGACCATCAAAGCTGTCTACTTCTACATTAGATAGATGTTGTGTAGAATGACGGATCTGATCTAGCCGTTGCTCCACGCTAAAAAGTGGCATTTTGTTGGGGTTCCGCAGTACAGCGACAATTACCCGCTCAAACAGGCGACTACCGCGCTGTATGAGGTCTAGGTGTCCCAAGGTGATGGGGTCGAAGCTACCAGGATAAATAGCTATCACAATTTTAAATATATCAAAGTTGTTTAAGTGATTATATCGAAACCGTTTTGTGTAACTTAATCAAATCTACCATCTTGCGCTCTGAGTAAGGATACGAAACTCAATTGTTTTGTGGCACAAGTTATGCTCAACTAGGCGTTAGGAACTAGACTCCTAAATATGAATACTGAATTTTTACCTACGTCCCTACAATGTTGTGGAGGATTCAAGTGTAGTTCTAGTATTCAAGACCCTAAAAACTCCGTACTTAGCAAAGTGCGCGGGTAGTTAACAAACTTTTCTAGGTAATTTTTCATGGTACTGGATCTTTCCACCTTACCTTTGGCGTTTCAATTTACCTCTCCAGGGCCGATTTTGCTGAAAATAGGGCCACTAACTATCCGTTGGTATGGCTTATTGATTGCTACAGCAGTGTTAATTGGCGTCATCCTTTCCCAGAATTTGGCAAAGCGCCGCAATGTTAATCCTGAGTTGTTAGGTGATTTGTTCTTTTGGTTATTAATTGGGGCAATTCCTGGCGCACGGCTATATTACGTTTTCTTTGAGTGGCCCAAATATGCTTCAACTCCAGAAAAAATCTTTGCGATTTGGGAAGGAGGTATTGCTATTCACGGAGCGATTCTTGGTGGCGTTTTGGCTGCGTTAATCTTTGCCAAAATCAAGCAGGTTTCTTTTTGGCAACTGGCAGATTTAGTAGCGCCTTCGCTGATTTTAGGGCAAGCGATCGGACGTTGGGGCAATTTCTTTAATTCTGAAGCTTTTGGCGACCCTACTGATTTACCCTGGAAGCTGTATATTCCACCAGACCATCGTCCTCTAGCATATGCTAGTGCTGATTACTTTCATCCCACCTTCCTCTACGAATCTCTGTGGGATTTAATGGTGTTTACGTTATTAATAACGCTGTTTTTCCGGTCTTTAGCCGGTAAACCACGTTTGAAGGTAGGCACAATATTTTTAGTTTACTGGCCAGCCTATAGTTTAGGACGCTTGTGGATTGAAGGCTTTCGCACTGATAGCTTGATGCTGGGGGAATTACGGATGGCACAAGTAGTCAGTAGTCTAGGAATTTTATTGGGATTAGTTGGATTAGCTTGGCTTTACTTACTCAAACGCCCTTTACCCGATGTAGTTCCTACTCTTAAGGGAAATGGGGAGAGTGGGGGATGAG